>JBBQLD010000051.1:0-15932 GCA_038327555.1 Chitinophagales bacterium | reverse complement strand
CAGCGCAATAGCGGCTGCGACTCCATACCGCCAAAAGGTCATCTGCAGCACTTTAGCTTTGCCCGAACGGGGTTGGATTTTGGCTTTGGTGCGGGTCAATGCAGCCTCCACATCGAGTGAGCGGGGGAGCTGAATCGGCACGGATTTTTGCCAAAGCCGTTGCATTTGCTCGAAATATCGGCGATTTTCCGAGGATTCAGCGAGCCATTTTTCCAACAAGCCTTGCTCTTCAGGGGCAATTTCGCCAGCCAGATGTTTTGCAATGCGTTCGTCTATGTCAGGTGTATAGTCCATTTGTGCATAAAAGTCAAAATTGGATAAACTGGATCAGGGTTAAAAACAGGGTCAGGTACTCGGCTAACTCATGCCGCAGAATACGAAGGGCTTTTCCCATGTGCGTTTCTACGGTTTTGATGGAAATGCCCAATTGCTCGGCAATTTCTCGATATTTCAATTCCTCAAATCGGCTCAATTCAAACACGTGTCGGCATTGGGCCGGAAGCGCATCCAGCACTTTTCGGAGTCTTTGAGCGAGTTCCGGATCGTCTTTGGGTGATTCAAATTCCTGTGCCATCTGCCGCGCTTGATGTTGGGTGTATCGCTCGTGGACTCGATTGGCTCGTAAGCGGTTGAGTGCCTGATTGTGCACCATCCGATAGAGATAAGCCTTGACCGAATTTTGGAATTCCAGCACATCGCGCTGCGTCCAAAGTTTGGCAAAAGCGTCTTGCACAAGTTCTTCTGCTTCATCCATATCGCCCTCAGTAAAAGAAAACGCGTAACGAACGAGCGGTGTATACCACGCTCTGAATAGTGCATCGAATGCCTTTTCGTCGTCAATCCGAAGGGCCTGCGTCAATTGATGATTTTCGTTTGCCAAATTATATTGCCTGAATTTTAAGACACCAAAGGTCTATTCTTACCCTGATGTGAAGGGTAAAAATATTTTTTTTCTTTTGGAGTCAGGGTAAGTTTAGGGGGAATGTGTCACAGGGTAAATCAACCCGAAACAGTCCTTTTAACTCTTTTGAAGGCCTGGCTATATGGGTTGAATCAGTTTAAAACAATCATAATTACACTAAAAAGAATTGCTATGAAAAATTCAATTTTGAAAAACAGTACACTTTTGTTCGGCATCCTCAGCTTGTTTTTAGGCTTGCAAGCCTGCGATACGTTTGGAGTCAAATCGACCGGCGATTTAATGACCTTAAATTTTGAAGAAACCGATTTCCAGGGCCTTGACCTCTGCGTGCCAGCCGATGCTGAAGTGCGCGTGGGCGATGAATTTAAAATCGAAATTACCTGCGAAGAAACCGCAATGCCGTATGTGGAGACTAAAGTAGTGGATGGCGTTTTGCGAATTTATTTTGAGCGCAATGTCTGGGACGTAGACAACATGAAAGTTGTGGTAACCGCACCTTCCTGGCATCATTTCGACGTTAGCGGAAGTGGCGATGTAAAAGTTCTGGACCTCATTGATGGTCAATCACTCCATGTAGAGGTGTCTGGTAGCGGCAGCGTCAAAGCTGTTGAAGCCCATTTTGATGAAGCTGATTTGGAGGTTTCTGGCAGCGGTGGTATACGTTTAGCCGGAACTGCAAATGACCTTCAATGTAATATCTCAGGCAGTGGCCAAGTCAAATGTTTTGACTTTTTGGTAAAAACTGCGCAGGTGAAAGTCTCTGGCAGCGGGGATGTACAGGTCAATGTGGAAGATAGTTTGGAAGCCGATATCAGTGGTTCAGGTACCATTGTCTACAAAGGCAATCCCGTCGTAGATGCGAATGTGTCCGGTTCTGGCTCAGTGAAGAAATTTTAATTCCTGCACTACCATGTTGAGTTTATTGCTTCTTGGCTTGCTGAGCCGAAGGTTAAAAAGGCTTGGCTTAATGCCTTTTGGACTTAAAAGCCTCAATATTTATGTGGTACTGGTGGCTTGGGTTGATCACCCGAAGCACTTAACTCAAGAAAAAAAACCAGATCCCCACACCCCCAAATTCACCTAGCACTCATTTTAATTCCATCATGCAAATTCTAAAAATTCTGCTTGTGATCCTCACAAGCCTGCTCTGCGCATGGCCTTTCAAATTGCAGGCCCAAACCCAAAACCTCAAAGGCCAAGTCCTGGACAAAGGCGTTCGCTACGAACTCATTGGTGCTACGGTGCAAGTGGCTCCTGCTAATCAGGTAGATGCCAAACCTTTCGGTGCTGCCACCGACGAAAACGGACGGTTTCGCTTCCCCAATCTTCCGTTGGGAAAATACACCGTACTGGTCACTTACATCGGCTATAAAAATGCCGTGGCTACCAATGTTACGCTCAATGCAGGGAAGGAAACGGAGCTCCTGATCGAGATGGAGGAAGCCGTTTTGGAGCAAAAAGAGGTCGTCATCACTGCTACTGCGGATAAGGAAAAACCGCTGAATGAGCTCTCTCTGGTATCTACGCGCACTTTTTCAGTAGAAGAAACTCGGCGCTTCGCAGCAGCCGTGAACGACCCGGCTCGTATGGCCACCTCTTTTGCCGGGGTGGTGGCGGCTGATGATGGTAACAACCACATCGTCATCCGAGGGAATGCTCCAAATGGATTGCTCTGGCGCATGGAGGGTGTGGACATTCCCAATCCGAATCACTTTTCAAATATCGGCACTTCGGGCGGGGGTATTTCTATTCTGAGTTCTCAGTTGCTGTCCAATTCTGATTTCTCGACCGGGGCTTTTGCAGCGGAATATGGTAACGCGCTGTCTGGCGTATTCGACCTCAAACTCCGAAAAGGCAACAGTGATCGGCGCGAATTCACGTTTCAGGCAGGTGTTTTGGGCCTGGACGTAGCGGCAGAAGGGCCATTTCGACGGGGCAAGAGCGACGGATCTTACCTCGTGAATTACCGATACTCTACGCTTTCACTGGTGGGAAAACTGGGTGTTCCACTTGGCGATGCGACCACAAATTTCCAGGATCTCTCGTTCAATCTCTGGAAATCAGCCGGGAAGGCAGGCACTTTTTCGCTCTTTGGTTTTGGCGGATTGAGTAAACAAACCCTCGAAGGAAGCCCCGATACCGCTATTTGGAGCGAAAATTCTGATAAACGATACCCATATATTTTTCTTGCAAATACGAGTGCAGTTGGCCTGACCCACAGCAAAATTTGGGGCTCCAATACGTTTTTGAAAACGGCACTGGTCTTTTCCGGTACCGATAATGGCCTGGATGCCAAAGAATATTTGTTGCCAGACTATGCCTTGCGGCTCACCTTCACCACCAGCTCCCGCCAAACAAAAGGCACTTTGTCTACGGTCTTGAACCACAAATTCAATGCAAAACACCACCTCCGCACTGGCGTGTATGTTAATCAGTTAGGATTCAATCTGCGGCAATCCCAATTCGATGTGGAGAACAACAAATTTGAAGAACTGCTGAAGCAAAGCGGCAACAGCCAAACCTTGCAAGCCTTTGCCCAATGGCAATATCGACCCACAGATCGCGTGACGTTCAACCTCGGTATGCATTCCCTGGCCATGTTACTCAACGACAAAGTTTCGCTGGAGCCTCGTGCGGCACTCAAGTATGCGCCTAATGCCAGCCAGTCTTTCAGCATCGGTTACGGTTTGCATTCTCAGGTGATGCCGCTGGGCGTTTATTTCTTGAAAAACGAAAATAATCAATTGGTAAACGAAGATTTGGATTTGAGCAAAGCCCAGCATTTTGTGCTGGCGTATGACTTTTTTCCGCGCAAGAACCTGCATTTTAAGACGGAAGCCTACTACCAGCATCTGTACAATGTACCGGTTGACAAGGATGTGACAAGTTCATTTTCAATACTCAACGTATTCGGCGGCCTGGAATATCACAGCCTGAAAAACACAGGACTTGGTCGGAACTACGGGCTGGAATTCACGGGAGAGCAATTCCTCACGCGTGGCTTGTACTGGCTGATGTCGGCTTCGCTTTTCCGTTCGGAATATCAAGGTTCAGATCAATTGTGGCGCAACGCTCGTTTCGACAGTCGGTATGCCACCACGTTCACGGGAGGTAAAGAATGGGACTGGAATCGGCGCGGCAAAAACCGCACGTTTGGACTGAATGTGAAGTTGATCGGCACGGGAGGGCAATTAGATACGCCGATTGATTTGGAAGCGTCCAAGGCCCAAAATAAAACAGTGTATCTTGATAGTCAGGCATTTACGGATAGGTTGCCTGCTTATTTTCGACTGGATATGGGTGTGCGCCTGAAACGCAACTACCGAAATTTGACTACCACCTTGTCGCTCGACGTTCAGAATGCAACGAATCGAGAGAATATCGGCGGGAAACTTTTCAATACCGATACGGAGAAAATTGAAACCTGGTATCAGGCCCCATTGATTCCGATTTTGGCATATCGGGTGGAGTTTT
Organism: Chitinophagales bacterium; assembly: GCA_038327555.1. Lineage (GTDB taxonomy): Bacteria > Bacteroidota > Bacteroidia > Chitinophagales > Saprospiraceae > M3007. The sequence goes on along the minus strand of JBBQLD010000051.1, from coordinate 11,536 downwards.
AAACAAAGTGGGGTTGTGTCAAACGGTCGCCGATAGAAAAACAAGCAAACTTTAATTCTATTTGGATGCTAAACCTCACAGGTTTTAAAAATCTATGAGGTTTTTTTCCAAAGACTACAAAATAAAATTTTGCCCCATTTTTGATCTAGACTCTTTTGACACAACCCCACTTTGCTGTTCATCGTTTCAAGTGGCTCTCATACACTTCCACCCATTCATCGATACTAACTTTATGCATCATTTGGCCTATTAACTCATAAGGTATATCGCTCGCCTTTTTGAAGCGGATACAGCTTTTACCCATGTCTAGTTTGCCTTTACAGTGTTTGGGATATTCTGTTACAAACCAATCCAGCAAATCCGGCATAGCATAAACCCCCATGTGGTAGAGTGCGATGAAGTTTTTTTGTGCTGCAATGGCTACGAAACCCAAGGGCAATTTCGGATCAACATGATAACCCGGAGGGTAAGTGAAGTGCGGCACAACATAGCCAATCATGCCGTAAGTCATTTGCTCGTGAAAATCGGCAGGGATGTTTTTGAGGATGGTTTCCCGGAGTGTTGAGAATGCTTCGCGGCGGTTTTCGTCCACAGCATTGACGTATTCGGTGGGTGTAGAAGCTTGGTAAGTCATGTTTTTAATTTTTAACATCAAGCGCATCGCGGAGGCCATTTCCAACCAAATTGAAGGCCAGAACCGTGAATGCGATGGCGAGGGCCGGTGCAAGCGCGAGCAATGGTTTTCCCCCCAGTGCATAGCCGTAGTTTTCATTGAGCATCGTGCCCCAGGAAGGTGCGGGTGGCTGTACTCCAAAACCTAGATAACTCAAGCCGGACTCAACCAGAATTGCTGTGGCAAAATTTCCGGCAGCTACTACCATGACTGGCCCCAGGAGGTTGGGCAAAATATGCCGTAGCAGAATACGCCCATGCCCCAGGCCCATACTTTGTGCTGCTTCGACAAAGGCCAATTGCTTGATAGACAAGACTTGTCCGCGAACCACTCGGGCCACATCCACCCACATCGTCAGGCCCACTGCCAAGAAAATAATCCCGATGCCCCGGCCAAGTGCCAATACTACGGCAAAAACCAACAAGAGGGTAGGGATGGACCAGACAGTGTTTACCAACAGCATCACCAAATCGTCTACCCGGCCGCCAAAATAACCACCGGCAGCACCAATCATTAGCCCTAGACTCAGTGAAATAAGTACTGCAATGAGCCCCACCAAAAGCGACACCCGGAAACCCAAAATTAACCGACTCAGCATACAACGACCATATTTGTCCGTGCCAAGTGGGAAATAGCGCGTTTGAATTTCCTGACTTTCCAGTTGGGCAGTAGGCAACGCGCTCCAACGACCACTTTTGCCAACATATTGAAAATGAACAGAATCGCCGACGGTCTTTAAGCTCGAACGTTCAATTGGGACGGGTTTATAGGCTAGTGGCTTGCCATTGATCAAGCTTGAAAACCAGGTAGTAGGGGTGGTTTCTCTAGTCGTTTTTACAGGCAAAATGGCTACGCTAAACCCTGGCGGCTGCAATGAAATTTCAGGAATCTGAGCATTCGCATCTGGGGAATGATCTGGAGCGAGCACATAGCCAAAAAGTGCGATGAACACTGTGGCCACCACAAACCAAAGGCCCAGCAGTGCTGGTCGGTTGCGTTTAAAGCGTTTCCATGCTTTCTGATATTCTGAGTTGTTTTCCACCCCGGAAAGATAAGAAGATATTTTTTCGGCTCATGTTCCTTAGCGGCTGAAACTCACCCGGTGACTCTGAGTCACCGGGTGAGTTTCAGCCGCTAAGGAACATGAGCCATTATTTCCCCATTTCTAATCTGCTCATTCCCGCACAACCTTTTCCACTACTCGCCCATTTGCAGTCTGGACGCTAATAAAATATACACCACTTTGGCGGGGCAATTGGATGGGTTCGCGATCCTTTCCGAAAGCTTGATCAAGCACCAATTTCCCTGCCGAATCCCATACCTGCACGCGGCGTATCACCGTGTTACCAGTTGGCTGCACGTAAACCTGTCCATCTTTAGAAAGTGTCGGGAAAATTTTTACAAAGCCTTTATTTTTAATGTTTTTGACCGCAACTGGCGATACAAAAACGGAATCCAAAACCGCTTCTGCGATCAGGGTAGGTGAGTGGTCGGCAGCATCGAACATGATGCGAAAAGAGTCGATTTCAGGCGTTGAGACCGTAAACATTGGATTCATCCATTTGGGCGGGAGACTCTGATACCACACTTTGGCATTAACACTAAGCCGACCCGTGTAGCCGCCATTCGGCAGGCGGAAATGCAACACATCTGCTCCAGTGCCTTCGGTTCCATCCGGTGCGCGATTGAAATCAAGGTCTTGACCGATATTGACGATTTTGGTGGTATCATACACCGGGTCGCTGGTTTTGAATCCTTGTGGGGTGAGACGATTGTCTTTGATGGCCATGAATCCGCGCTCCAGCACATTGGTAAACATTCCCCAAATATCCACAGGCACCATTTCGTAAATTTGAACCTGACTTTGATCCGTAATGGTATTGTAGTGCGGCTCGTAGTTTGGGTTCTCGTCAGGCAGGCTGAAATCAGGGTTTGGTTTTCCGGAGTGGAAAATGGTTTGTCCCGCTTCATTTTTGACCACAAATTCCACCCATGCGCGGCGTGAAGGATACCCGGAGGGGAATTTGTGTCCAGCTTTGTTCAGCAAACGCAGGCTAAAGTTTATGGAATCGCCCGTGACGTCGCCTGCCTCGAGTTGGAGATCCAGCGTTTTGTGCTGAAGCATCCGAAGCGTGGCGGCGATGGTGCTGTCGAAGTGCGCAGCTTCTGCATTTATGCCTAGTTTTTCGCGATTATTTTTCAAGAGTTTGAGCATCGTAATATTTGCGCCTGCCAGTTCATGGAGTCCGTACGGGGATTTTGGTGTGAGAAACAGATAATTGGCAGAAATAATAATTTCGTCTTGAATTTGCGGGACGTGACAGCCTTGGCAGGAGATGTTGCTGTGCTGTTCGTCGTATCGACTATTGAGCCATTCGTGGTAGGTTGCCTGTTCCACAAAAGTATTTCCAGTAAAATTTCCTTGCAGGTCAACGGTTTGTGTAATCAGCGTGTGGCAACCGGCACAAAGCCCGGCATCAGCGATGTGGCCACCATAAATGGGGGTAATGCCCACAAAATTGTGCATTGGCGCTGCAAAAGCTACCTCATAAGGCCCATAAGCCACACGGATATAATTGGTGTCAAAATTCAATTGTCCGGAGTGCAAATCGCCCAACAATTGTGGGGATTGGGCATGGCACACCTGGCAAGTCACACCATCCAAGCCAAGCGTATCTGCATAAACGTCTGACAGTAAATAGAAATCCTTTTTGTCGTGAAGCTTAGCTTGATAATGTCCGGCTGGTGCGTGGCAGGAGGTGCATTTGTCTTGTAATTCTTTGCTATGGCTAGGATTGACTATGATTTCATGACTCACTTTTGCGCGCCAGAAAGGATCTTTAGCACTGTTGGCCATCATCGTGCTGCGCCAATCGTCGTAGATATTCACATCTGTGCCGGTAGTGGTCACCAAGGCGTGCATGAGCGGATCACGGCCATGGCAGCCGCCACAGGTTTTGGCGGTAGGAAAGAGGATATTGGAGTCGATGAGGAGGAAAACATCGGGGGTTTGAGGGTTTAGGGGGCTGGTAGAGGTTGTTTGCTGGCTGCTCAATGCCATTTGCCTGAAAAAATCAAGCTCCGCTTTGCTGTGAAAACTACTTTTTTGATTTTCAACAGGAAAGAAAGCGAGTGCCAAGACAATGGAAGGCACTGTGAGGGCAAGCAGGGTAGATTTTTTCATGAAACAGGGAAGTCAAATTCAGCGGCTAAAGTCCGAAGATTTCATGATGCGGGTGATTATAAGTTTGCCAATGGGCGACAAGGGCAGTCTGCCGCTTCAGGTCTGCTGATTTGTTTTGTGCTTTCTGGGTCGAAAAGACAGCCAAACACCCACAAGGGTAGCGATAGCGGTTAACTATGCCGCTATTTTTTAACCTTATCGTCAAACCAGTGTTCTACCCGAGGTAAATGATAATCATTGGTTCAATTTTTGTTTGATATTCTTATATTCCTCTTAAGATAATTCGCCCCAATTATCCTCTTTTTTTCACGCAAAGCACACAATTCAACATCATGGGCGAAATCACATTCACCGGCCTCCCCGAAGAAACCCACCATTGCACCAGTTTCCGCGATGGCGATTGGATCGTATGGCGGTGTCCCCATTGCGAACGCTACGAACGTAGACTTAATGGTCGCACGGGCGAAATGAAGATCGCCCGAGGCGGTTCTGAGGCTCGGCACACGGGCATGAGTAACCAGGTACAAAACATGGAAGCACTTACACAGGTGCAGTCTTTGAATTAAAAAGTCTAAACTTCCAATAATCTACTATTGCACAAGGAGCAGCCGACTTCCCTGGTAATAAGATTTTTGTGGCTCGTCTCGAAGGGTCATGGATACGACTAGGCGATAGACTCCTTGCTCCATGAGGGCAGGGACTGGAATATTCAATGGGTTCTGATTGGGCGTAAGGTATTTTACCATTTCAAAAGGCTTAGCCGTTTTTTTCTCTAATAACTTTGCAAAAAAGCTCATGCTGCAAGGTTTGCCCTGCAATGCGTCTAGTCTATGCATCGGGATTTGGATTTGGAAAGCTTGCCCGCTGTGCATGGCGCGCTGATGTGTTTCAACACCTTCTTTGAGTACTAAAAAAGGCTCCGTATCTAGTTGTTGGGGATTTGGCGCAGCTTCGGCAATTTCGAGCTTTGGTGGTAAGTGGGCTGATGGTGTGCCAAAAAATTCAGGAAACAATTTCTTCAACAACGGCGAACGCTCCTTTTTTCCCATCTCTAGAGTGTTTTCGATAATTTCCGGTGGGAATACTGGGCTGGTCATTGGGTGTGAAGGGGATTCCAAGAACTCCTGTAGATTTGCACCTGTCCTTACAAACTGCGCCACAAAACCTGCAACTTCGTTCATGCGGGTTCCTTCAAACGAGCAGCTCTCTCTTGTAGACAGGTGTTCGACGATGCCTTTGAAAGGCCCTTTTTCCTCCGTGCGGTAAAAATCGAGCCTAAAAGAGACTTTGCTCCCAGGTAGAGCCTGCTCGTCCAATTCGTGGCGGGGGTTCTCTCTTTTTTTATGGCAGTCTGCCAGTTCTGATTCCAACATTTTTACTTTTTCAAGCAAAGATTCTTCCTGCTCAATAGCGCGGTCAAGCAAGCGCATCATTTGCTCTTTGGTGTGTTTTTCTTTTGGTATGGACATAATATTTTGGAATTTTTGGCGGTGAAAAATGGAAAAGCCGCCCCACCCGGTAGGGGCAGGGCGGCTTTTTTAGAGGAGGACGATCCTGAAACTTACGGATGGTCTTGGTAGACGCATATTTTACCAAATTCGGCAAACGCTGCTACAAACTGTGGTTGGTTGGCTGAGTCCAAAAAATGCAGCACAGCAACAACGTCATATACACCAGCTAACAGGGTATTCGGTGGAATAATGACATTAGAGGTGTAGGGGCCACCTGTACCATACGCAATGGTTACCGTAGGTATTGCAACAGACTCGGTAGGGCCCATCATTTCAAGAAACACCTCCAGTTTCCACTTGTTTCCGGGGCTCAGAAGGGGTACAAACAAACCATTGACAGCCCAATTGAAATTGAAGCGTACTTGTTGGTCTGTTTGAATAGTATTGCTTACGGTTACATTGCCTGCAGTACCAGGAGGGTTGGAGGAAAGGTTTTCATTAAGAATCACCGTACCCCCACCCGTCAATTCGAAGAGGCCCGGGGAGATAGTAAGCTCGGTTTGAAGATTTCTTACGAGTGGCATAATAAATTTGTTTTCGAGGTTAGCTTCGTCGGTATCCAGTCCATCTGAGGTGTTCCTTCCCTCGATACCGCCATGCGTTTCCCAGTTTTTTGTGTAGAACTTTTAATTGCTGAACTTGGGACAAAGGTGTGGGCCTCAAAATCAAGCTGCACTAAATGCACAGTCTCACTGGAGCAAAAAGACAGTCAATCTGCGCTTAAAAAACAAACTGACTATCTGCATACTGTACAGCAATCTGTACAGCAATACACCGGCTTGTCATGTTTCCGCTACGCTGCGACAGGACAAGCATAATGCGGACAGGTATAAAAAGTTGCTTTCCGCTTGGTGTCGTCTTCTCCCTTGCGATTTGTGGATCATTTGAGCTTAGCTCGAAAGTCCCATGATATGAGGTTTAAACATTAACCAGCATTTATTGTACGAGATGTGATTCCAGGTTGGACTCAAGACAGAATTATCCCCTATTTTTCGCCCAGAAAAACACCACCCACTATGCAACACGCCCGCCCGCTCATCGAACACCTGCTCGCCAAAGGCAAACTCGAGGCCGCTATTGAAGGGAGTCTGATGCTCTGCCGCCACTACGGCGATGGCGAGCGCAGCAGTATGGCTGCCCATCATTCGGCACGGTATCATACGCTCATGGCTGATTACGATGCGGGCACGGTTGGCGATGACAACTACCGAATTGAACGGGCAAAAATCAACCGAGCCATGCTCGAGCTGGCGCAATCCATCCCAAGCGATTGGACGGATGAAGCTTTGGTCAAGGCTGGCTTTTCTGCGAATGCTTTTGACAACAACTCCGCTCCAGACCAGAAAAGTTTTCTAGAAAAATGGGGGCTTATACTCGGCTTAGTCGCCAGCCTCATGGCAATTTTGGGAGTAACCTTGAAGGATGTGATCTTCCCGGCAAAAGAACAAACCAGTGCCACAAAGCCTGCCGAAAGCAAACCGCCAGTGTCTGATGCTCCTCCAAAACAGGAACCCGTAACATCCAAAGAAACGGCCAAGCCTGCATCAACGGTCAAAACACCTGCAAGTAAACCAGAACTCAAATCCCCTGATAAACAGCCCATACAATCGTCTACGAATAATCAGCCTGGTTCTCTGGCCACGTCGGACGAACGATTTCGCAGTTTTGCCAAAATGAAAATTGTGGATGATATGGAACGAGGCTACATGGGCAGAAAACAAGCTTTTCGCAATGTTAAAACCAACCACATTCTCTGTTGCTATGCCGATGCCGAGGATTTTTCAGGCGGTAAAGCTTATGTCAGTAAAGATGGGGTATCCTATTTTTACATGGATAAAAAAGGGAACAGGGTGGAATAGTTGGTGCTATCAAATTTTTTTTCTCGTAACCTGTGACCTTTTCCCCTCCCCGCGTTTCAATATCAACTTAGGGAAACAAACACGAACCTAATTACCGATTTAATCTTAAGCATTCCCAGACTGATTTACATCTGACCAAAGCATAGGAGCTGCTCCCCCCAGGAGCGGCTTTTTTTGTTTGTACCCCGGAACGCTGTTCCGGGTCAGGAGTATTGCGCCGGAACGCTGTTTCGGGTCAGGAATATTGCGCCCGAACAGCTGTTTCGGGTCAGGAGTATTGCGCCGGAACGCTGTTTCAGGTCAGGAATATTGCGCCCGAACAGCTGTTTTCGGGTCAGGAGTATTGCGCCGGAACAGCGTTCCGGCGTACTACCGCACCACCGTAACATCCCCATAAATCACCTCTATTTCCCCGTCAACAAACTCTACTTCCGCAGCCCAGACAAACACGGCAGGGCTGAGCAGTGAACCTCGGAAGGTGCCATCCCAGCCCAGAGATTCGTCGTTAGGCTGGAAATTTTTCCGTAGAAAAACCTCCTCGCCCCATCGGTCAAAAATGGCCAGACGGCGGATTTCCCGAACGCCTTTGGTGTAGAGTGTGAAGCGGTCATTTTCTCCATCTTCGTTCGGCGTGAATGCCGTGGGTGGATAAATATGCCGCTTTCGACTCACCTGAATCAGAACCCGATCCTCGCTTTGGCATCCGTTTATATCCACAACGGTCACTTTATAATATTGTCCACGCAAAGGCTTGGCCCAAGTCTGCTGGCAATCTGGGCAAGAAAGTCCAGTTGCGGGCGACCATGCCCAGGACAGGATTTGATTCTGCGCAATATTGGTCAATGGCGTCAGGAAAATGGAATCTCCTTGCTCGATTTTTAATACGTCGGTAAGGTCAATTGTGGGTAGAAAAGGCTCCTCAATCAGCACAGATTCTGCTGCAGTACAGCCGTTTGCGTCGCTGACTAAGAGCGGGTATGCAGCGGGTTCCAATTGATTGTATGAGGTCTGGGTGTCTTGGGACTGGCCTCCATTGATCGAATAGCGGAACGGCGATTGTCCACCGGTGATGATACCAAAATCTACTGAACCCGTTTGTATTTTGCAATTGGGTTGGGTCAGCGAAGGATCGAATATTGGGTCTGGAATTATCGATACAGCAATTGTGGTGGAGGAAGAGCAGCCATTTGCCGGGTTTGTTACCAGCAAGGTGTACGACCCAGGTTCGTCTATCAGCGGCGTAGGCGAACTGGAACCATTCACGATGTTTCCATTCGCTGCGGCAGTCCAGGCATAAGTTAATGCTCCAATTGTCGCACTAGAGCCCAGAAGCGTAATCTGCGGCAGATTACAATGTAGCGCAGGAGCCGGAATGATGAGGGCTCCCGGAGTGGAGGTGTTTTCCTGTACCTGGATTTGAGCCGTTTCAGTGCAGCCGTTTTGGGTATTCAAAACGGTCAAAACATAGTTGCCAGTTTCGTTTACCACGATGGCAAAAGTACCCTGCCCAGATACAATGTTGCCCGCAGCAGTCGTCCATGTGGCGCTGTAATTTGGGGCTTGGCTGGAGTTACTTCCATCCAGGGCAACCGTATTTTGCACACAAGTCAGCAAGCCAGATTGGGCAATAACTACGGTAGGGGGTGTGGTATGGTTGCCCACAGTCGTCGTCGTGGTAGCAGAACATCCGGTTGCGTCATTGTTCACCAATAGCGTGTAAGTGCCAGCGCTACCTACCGTTGGTGTGAGGGTATTGTCGCCGCTCAAAATGATTCCGCCTGAACTGGCAGTCCAACTGTAACTCATTAAATTCCCGATCGAAGATCCAGCGCCATTTAGGTTCAGGCTCTGCAGGGCACAAGTGATGTCGTTGCCTGCTGCTGCAATGGCCGATGGCGCAAGGGTATCTTGAATCACGGTTACTTGCTGCTGAACATTACAGCCATTGAGTGCATTTTGAAGGGTCAAAAGGTACATCCCCGGAGCGTCTACGATCGTGCTTTGGGTGTTTTGTCCACCCAAAAAGTGCCCGCCAATCGTGGTCCAATTGGCGGAAAAATTGCCTGCTCCAGGCTGTAGTACGGAGACCACAAGCCCAGCGGTTAATTGCACACAGGTAAGCAAAAGCGGTGGTTCAATTTGGAATGTTGGCTCCAGGGTGTCGATGCCAATTACGACCAAATCGCTGGCTGAACAACCATTGCTTGTCAGGATTGAGGTTAGGGTGTAAGTTCCTGATTGATTTATGGTGGGGGTGAGAGAATTGCTACCAGAAAGGATGTTCCCGTTGCTAGTTGTCCAGGCGTAGGTCGCTGCGCCTCCAGTGGTCAGCCCTACGAGTGCGAGATCCGTTTGGACGCAGGTGATATTTGTGACGGCTCCAGCATCAACTACTGGGGGCATCACGTTTTCTGGTACTGTTACGCTACTGGTCGCAATACAGCCATTGGCGGAATTGGTGACGGCGAGGATATACACGCCGGGTTCGTTGACGGTAGGGCTGAGGGTGTTTTGCCCCAAAAGAATATTGCCTCCCGAAGCGGTAGTCCAGTTGTACGAAACGTTTAGTCCGCTGCTGGCAGTGGCGCTTAGATTGGTCTGAAGCAGGGCACAAGTGAGTGTGGCCGCAGATCCGGCAATGGCAGACGGGGCATTTGCATCGGTGAATATTTCAACCTGATCAGTAGCAGTGCATCCATTTGCCGGATTTTCTATAGTAAGCGTGTAGATGCCGGGCTGATTTATGAGTGGGGTAGGGGAGTTGCCGCCGGAAAGGATATTCCCCCCAGCAGTACTGGCCCAGGTGAAATCCAGATTTGCTGCGCCACTGCCCGATCCATTAATGGTCAAAGTATTTGACAAGCAACTCAAGGTGGCATTTGCACCTGCATCCGCCGAAGGTAACAGGGTATTTTGAGGGATAACGGCGGATACAACGGTCTCGCAGCCATTTGTGATATTAAAACAGGTGAAGCTCACTACCCCTCCAATATCAATTACGGGCGTAAGTCCATTGGTGCCTGAAACAATATTTGCGCCCCCGGAGGCAGTCCAGCTGTAGGTGAAATTCCCGGGAAGCGAAAGGTTTTGACCTGTAATCGTTACGCTTGGGAAATCACAGGTAATCGTTTGCGGAGGGGCAATTAGGATGTTCGGCGCAGCAGTGTCTTGAGCAACGGTTATGCTCGCAGTAGTACTACATCCATTCAGGCCATTGGTTGCTGTGACGGTGTAATTTCCAGGCGCATCAATGATCGGGGTAGCCGTGCTTGACCCGGAAAGAATATTTCCGCTGAGGTTTTGCCAATCGTATTGCAAGTTTTGGCCATTTGCCGCAGCATTAAGCGTAAGTGTAATAATTATACAGTTTAGGGTAGCTGGAGGCGATATATTGAGACCAGGCACCTGTACATTTTCAAACACTTGAAGTGCTGCTTCGGCGGTGCATTCATTATTTGGGTCGGTTGTGGTAAACACATAATTCCCGGGAGCATTAATTTGGGCTACAAAACCTGAAGTGAAAATGATGTTTCCATCGGTGGTGGTCCAGACTCCTGTGCCAGTTCCGTCGCCCAATAATTCTAGCTGGGCCGTCAAACAAGTAAGCGTATCGGAGGGGCTGAGAATCAAAGCTTCAGGGGCTAAAGTGTCTTGCCAAACCTGAACCGTATCAGCTGTTGTACAGCCGTTTGCTGCGTTTGTAATTTGCAAGGTGTAGATCCCTGGCTCCGTAACCGTTGGGCTGGGTGTATTTGCGCCTGCGCTGATGTTGCCACTTGCGGTCGTCCAGTTATAAAAGAAATTTGCTCCAATAGAGGAACCACTCGAACTTAAAATCTGGGTAAAACTGGCGCAGGTAAGCGGCCCAGGTACAGCAATAGCGATTACCGGTAAGCTAGATTCCAGGACAACGGATACAGCCGAAGAAGCGGTGCAACCAGTGCTCAGGTTGGTCGCGATAAGGGTATAAGTACCCGGCTGATTTATAGTTGGCGCGAGGCTGCTGTCGCCCGCACTGATGTTGCCACCACTATTTGCTGTCCAGAAGTAACTAAAATTTCCAGCAGGATTACTGTTTTGCCCCTGAATAGTTAGAGATAATACTACACAAGTGAGCGTATCTGGTGGATTGATGGAAATCGCTGGCGGGGCAGTGTTTTGTTCTACCGTGGCGAAGTCAATGGCTGAACATCCGTTGGCGATATTCGTGAGTAGCAGTTGATAGGTGCCAGCTGAGCTTACCGTTGGATTTGGCGTGCCCTGACCACCAGAAATCATACCATTAATGGTCGTCCAAACATAGCTCAAA
>JBBQLD010000050.1:0-16606 GCA_038327555.1 Chitinophagales bacterium | reverse complement strand
TAGTGAAGAATCTGAGGCCGAAGGCCTAAAATTTAGAAGAAAAAGCTTCGGCCTTCGGCCTCAGATTCTTCACTACGTTCAGAATGACAAGCAATTTGAACGCGCAAATTTTCAAAATAAAAAAGTGTACGGCTGAAAGTTGTCTGATCAAAAAGTAATCTACCTGAAAGTAACAAGTTATGATTTATCCGTTCCTAAATTGGGTTCGGATCCTGTTATGACGAAATGAATTTCGTAGCTGATCCTGTTATGACGAAATGAATTTCGTAGCGGATCGTGTTTTGACGAAATGAATTTCGTCCTACTTAATCCAGAATTAAAACCCCAGCCGCCTCAAACGACACCTCGCGCTTCGGCTCCGTGATAGCGGCAATTTCTTGGGGTGATTTTTTTGCATCCTCTGCAAAGTGGCGGAGCATGTCTACGGAGGTAGTTTGTACGCGTGCAAAGCCATCTACCACCACACGCTTTCCCGATAAGTCCTTTGGCATGAAGAAGGCGTAATCTTTGAAGGTTACCCGCATTTCAGGGTAGCCAGGCTGATCAGATACCAGTGTCATCCAGCAACCTTTTTTTTGACAAACTTCTTGTACTTTGCCAGTCACTTTCATGGACATAGAATCTGTTTTTGCCATATTTGCCATCACCTTCTCGTAAGGCACAGCATTGTTGGCGTTCACGTTGATTCCGAAGTGTTTGCCATCATTGACAGCGCTCGAATTGGCAGACGTGGAAGATTTCTGGGAGCAGGCAGTAAGGAGTGCCGCTGCAGTAAAGCCGAGTAAAAGACTTTTTAACATGGTTTTAAAAATTTTACAAGTAATTGAAAATCATGATATTGATACCCCGAGAGGAGCTGCAAAAGTACAAATTTGATTCGAGTGAAATATGTCTGGCACAATATTAGGGCTGCTTAATTGTTCTTGCGTCGTATTTAATCCGCCTCGGTAATCTATTCTAACAAAATTCTTTCATCGACGTTGAACCCATTCTTCGGAATGTGTTTAATCAATTCTGCCCACACTTGCTTGCACCCTTCGTTTACTCGCACTTTTGCACAAAAAATTCAAAATCCGTTAAACATGAAGGGGTTTAATCTCTTTTCCCGTCTATTTGCGCTAGCTATCCTGCTTGCTGCCAACACTAACCAAATTGCCGCACAATGCATCAGCGGCAATTGCCAAAACGGCACGGGTACTTACCGTTATGCTTCTAACTCAAAGTACACAGGCCAATTCCAAAATGCTCTCCGTCATGGGAAGGGTAAAATGAACTACTCCGATGGGAGTATTTATGAAGGGCCGTTCAACTATGGTAAAAAACATGGTGCTGAGGGTTCTATTACCTATGTCAATGGGGATAAGTATGTTGGGCAATGGGCTAACGACTACCCTTACGGCAAGGGAAAGTACTTTTTCAAAACCAAAGAACGCTTTGAAGGAAACTTCGTGAACGGAGAGTTCGACGGACAAGGTACCATGCGTTATGCCGATGGTGCTTACTACACAGGTGCTTGGAAAAAAAGTAAAAAACATGGCACGGGCACACTTGTCAGCACAGATGGCGAGCAAAAAAGCGGCACTTGGAGCCAAGGGAAACTTGTGGACAAGCCGGCAGGATCTCCTACCCGCAATGAAACTTCTACCGCTTCAAATGCTGGTAAACCTTCGGCAAATAAACCTCCAACGAGCAGGCCTCCGGCAGCTAAGCCGGCCAATACAGTAAAACCCAATCCTTCTAAACCAGATGTGTCAGGGCTCCGCAATTGTGGGAAATCTTACTGTCGTAGTGGACAAGGTTACTATGATTACCCTGATGGTTCGCGTTGGACGGGCGAATTCAAAGAAGGCTACCCAAGTGGCCGGGGCGTATGTTACTATGCCAATGGCGACCGTTACGAAGGTGAATGGGCCAACAATGCCCCTTATGGCGAAGGGGTCATGTATTTTGCTACAGGCCGTGTTTATGGGGCCGTTTGGGTAAATGGCTCGCCCGTAAAAGAGCTCGATTCGGATGAAACCGTGCCCAACGAGCCAGTGCGAACCGATCAAAACCGGGGCGTTAAAATCTGGGCTGTGGTGGTCGGTGTAGGCAAATACACCGCTATGCCTTCGCTCAAATTTACCGACGACGATGCATTCCGATTCTACTCACACCTCAAGAGCCCGGAAGGTGGGGCTGTGCCTGACGATCAAATCGAAATTCTGGTGGACGAAGGCGCAACCCGCGAAAACATCCTCAAAAGCATGCGCAGGTTATTTTTGAAAGCAGACGAGAATGATGTGGTGATGTTTTACTTTAGTGGTCACGGCCTCGAGGGCTGTTTCTTACCTGTAGATTTTGATGGATTCAATAACAAGCTCCGTCACGAGGAAATCCGTCAGATCTTGAAGCAAAGTAAGGCAAAACACAAGCTTTGCATAGCCGATGCCTGTCACAGTGGTACACTCGATTACAGTGGCACCTTGGCTTCAAAAGGCCCGGCTCCTGTGTCGCTTCAGCGCTTTTATCAGGCTTTTGAAGATGCTGATGGCGGTATTGCCCTTCTGATGTCTTCCAAGCCGGAAGAACTCTCGCTTGAAGATCATGGACTGCGTCAAGGCGTATTTACCTACTATGTGTTGCGTGGCATGAAAGGCGCAGCGGATACCAACGGCGATTATATCGTGAGCATCAAAGAGTTGTACAACTACGTGTATGCCAAAGTGCGTGATTACACAGCTGGAGTACAAACGCCGGTGCTTACCGGGGATTATGATGATGCGATGCCGGTATCGTTGAGAAGAAATTGAATTATGGGATTTTATGGAGACCGAAGGGTTTTCTGATTTCTCAGAAAACCCTTCGGTCTTTACTACAAGAATCTATCAGAAGAAAACCCTGTTTTTGTGCAAAATTTTGTCACATGGAAGCCTTTGAAGTCAGTCGAACAGGTAACATCATCCAAATAGTATTCGATGCACAGCACTTTAAAGAGGATGCTGTCACTCGACTACTGAACCGCTTATACATTGAATATCTTGCTGAACGGGCTAGCCTCGGAGAAGACATAGAGGTGTTAGGTGAAGAAATTAAGCGCGATTGGTGGATTCAAAACAAAGCACGAATCCTAGACAAAATCCATGCGCAAAACGGTCATAATTGATACAAATATCCTGTTCCGAGGACTACGAGTTAGAAGTGAAACTCTCCGAGACAAATTGCTTGAATCAGGCCATCGCTTTGTTCCTGCAAAATACTTAATCGTAGAATTATTCAAACATAAGGAGCGAATTGTGGCAAATACTAATTGCCCTGAGTCAAAAATCTTGCTCTATTTACATGAAATTTTACGGCGTATCGAATTTTATGATGAAGAAATCATCACAACAGGTAGTTATGTAGAAGCCTACCGTCTATGTGGTGATATTGATGAAGAGGATACGCCTTTCCTTGCGCTTACACTTGAGTTACAGGGGGGAACTTTGGACAAATGACGAAGCGTTGAAAATCGGTCTTCGGAAAAAAGGGTTTTTTAGATTTTTTGAAGGATAACCTGAGTTGTGGTTTATCTCGGGAGACTTCATCGTTCTTAAGAAATTTTTACGAAACGAGCATTCCCTCTATTTTCTTGTTTGATAAGATCTGTTTTGTCTACTGATACTCCCCCAGAATCATGCACATAGTCAAATCTCCACGTACCTTCCTCGCGCCTTTCCTACCTTTGGGGCAAAATTCACCCAATTGAAATTCCCTTTCAAAAACAGGCTTTATTTCCTCTCGCAACGCATTAAAGGCATCGTTCAGCGCCGCCCCAAAACCGCTACAGTGCTGATTTTGCTCCTACTCCTATGGCTTTTTTGCCTTCCCAGACCCTTGTTTCAAAAACCGCTCAGTGTGGTTTTGGAAGACCGCAAAGGCGAATTACTCGGTGCTCGAATCGCTGAAGACGGCCAGTGGCGATTTCCCACCAGCGATTCCTTGCCAACAAAATACGAACAATGTGTGATCGCTTTTGAAGACAAACGTTTTTGGTACCACCCAGGCGTGGATCCACTCAGTCTCGTTCGGGCGTTTTGGCTTAATTTGAAAAATGGCCGCGTAGTAAGCGGAGGGAGTACCCTCACCATGCAGGTGATCCGTCTTGCTCGAGATAATCCTTCGCGTACGGTGCTGGAAAAAATCGTGGAGGCATTCATGTCCACCCGGCTTGAACTGACCTACTCCAAAAAAGAAATTCTTTGCCTGTATGCCTCCAACGCCCCGTTTGGCGGCAATGTGGTGGGCCTGGAGGCTGCGTCCTGGCGTTATTATGGCAAAAGACCGGGTTTGCTCACCTGGGCTGAAGCTGCTACACTGGCTGTTTTGCCCAATAGCCCTGCGCTCATCCACCCAGGCAGAAATCGGGCTGTTTTGCTGAATAAAAGAAACCGACTGCTCCAAAAACTGTGGGAAGAAGGTAAGATGAGTGCTTCCGAATGCGATTATTCGAAAGAAGAACCGCTCCCGGAACAACCGCTTCCACTGCCTCAACTCGCCCCACACTTGCTTGATAAATTTGTCCTTTCAGTACCAAATGGGGGGGCAGGAGCGCGCGCATCCCGGCACCACAGTTCACTGGATAAAAATCTCCAAGAACGCCTCACGGAAATTCTAGCCCGCCGCCAGGAATTGTACCGAGGCAATGACATTCACAACCTTGCTGCAATCATTCTGGATGTGACTACTGGCGAAGTATTGGCTTACGTTGGCAATGTAGTGGGTGCAGGCAAAGAACATGGCGAATCGGTAGACATTATCACCGCGCCACGCAGCACAGGCAGTATCCTTAAGCCTTATCTCTATGCGCTTGCTTTGGAGAGTGGCGAGATCTTGCCCAATAGCCTGCTACACGATGTCCCGACCCAACTGGGGGATTACCGCCCAGAAAATTATTACGAAACTTATGATGGTGCAGTACCTGCCCGCCGTGCCCTAATCCGCTCACTCAACGTGCCTTTCGTATTGCTGCTGCAACAATACGGCCTGGAAAAATTCCATTTCGGACTCCAGAAACTCGGCCTCAGCACCTTGAACAAACCGCCCTCACATTACGGGCTCTCACTTATTCTCGGCGGAGCCGAAGCCAGTTTGATTGACATTACCAATACCTACGCCTGCATGGCTCGGCGATTGGGTAGCTTTTACGACCGAGATGGCCGTTATGCAGCGAATGATTTTCGACCTCCAATTTTTGTCCCCTCTAATAAATCAAGCTCCAATAAAGCACTTAAAAACGCCGAATTGCTGAGTGCCGGCAGCATTTGGTACACCTTCGAGGCCATGCGTGAAGTGGAGCGGCCCAATAGTGCCGGAGAGTGGGAGCTGTTCCGCGCAAGCAGGCAGATTGCCTGGAAAACGGGGACAAGTATCGGCTTTCGGGACGCCTGGGCGGCAGGTGTTACCCCGCGTTATGCCGTTGGGGTATGGGTAGGAAATGCCGATGGAGAAGGCCGCCCGGGATTATTGGGGGTAGAAATGGCAGCACCCGTGTTGTTCGAAATTTTTGGACAATTGCCGCAAGAAAGCAAATGGTTTGATCCACCCTACGACGATATGGTGCAAGTGTCTGTTTGCCGTCAAAGTGGTTACAGAGCCAGTGATATTTGCGATGCCGACACCATTTGGATTCCAAAATCAGCCTTGAGGGCCCCGGCCTGCCCGTATCATCAAATGCTCCATCTCGACGCAACCGGACTTTGGCAAGTCACGAGCGAATGCGAATCCCCGTCGATGATGCAGCACCGGCCCTGGTTCATTTTGCCGCCCATCGAGGAGTACTATTTCAAAGGAAAAAACCCGGGCTATGTGACGCCGCCGCCGTACCGCGAAGATTGTAAAGGCTCCCAAGCTGCTCAAAGCCAGACCCCCATGCAGCTCATATATCCTAAGCACCCCACGCGGATTTATGTCCCGATCGATTTAGATGGAAAACTAGGCAGTACCGTTTTCCAAGTGGCACACCGATCCCGAAGTGCAGAGATTTTTTGGCATTTGGATGGTAATTACCTGGGAACCACCACGGTTTTTCATCAGATGGCTTTGCAACCATCTGTGGGGAAGCATACGCTCGCGCTTGTGGATCGCGATGGATATCGGTTGGAGCAGACGTTTGAAATTGCAGGAAAGTAGGGCGAAATTCATTTCGCTTCATGTAAAACGAAATTCATTTCGTTATTAAGCATGCGAAATTCATTTCGTTATTCTTTCAGCCGTACACTTTTTTATTTTGAAAATTTTCGCGTTCAAATTGCTTTTCATTCTGAACGTAGTGAAGAATCTGAGGCCGAAGGCCGAAGCTTTTTCTTCTAAATTTTAGGCCTTCGGCCTCAGATTCTTCACTACGTTCAGAATGACAAACAGCAAAAAAGAAGTGTACGGCTGGAATTTCGTTATTAACCATGCGAAATAAATTTCGCGTTACAGCCGAATCGTATAATTATAGGTCACTTCAGCAGGTTTTTCTTCCGGTTTTGGCGGAGTAGACATAGTGACCGTGTAAGCCACCTGCATTTGCTGCTGTACCGCAGGTGGTTGAATCGGCACCTGTTTAGGTTTTTTGAATTGCACCTTTACTTTTTGGTGGAAAAGAACGTGTACGCCACGATTGCGTTCTACATCAAATTTCATCAGTTTCACTACGCGGCAAGCCTCTTCGTCGCAGTCGTGACTCAAGCCTTTTAATACACGGGTTGCGACCACATTGCCCAGATAATCAATGTCATATTCGATATAAACGGTGCCTTCCACCCCCTGCTCAAATGCTTCCTTTGGGTAGCGTAAGTTGGAATAAATAAACTTGGTCAACTCCTTTGGCCCGCCTTTGAATTGGGGCTGGTGGATGAATACGGTCTTTTTTTCTTTTTTCATGCTTGCCCGCCGTAGCCTTGGCGAAGGAGGTTCAATTGCTCAAAACAAGTTATTATTTACCCGTTCCTAATTCTACTTTGTCAAATTCATTGCCCAGAAAGACGCATACGCCTTACCTGAAAATATTTGTCCAAAAGTTTCAACCCCATGAATGCCATGCTGAGTAGTAGGAAATTTCGAAGCAATGCGCTGTTGAAAAAGCCTGTCCAGTCGAATGTCGGCACTTTAACCTGCGGCAAATATTGCTCCAGGATTTGAAAAGTCAATCCAGATGGGGAGGCCGAAGGTGCAAGTAAAAATGGAAGCGCTATCATCAGCCCAAATGCAGCAGCGATGCTCCACAAAAACCAATCACGGCCCACTGCTTTAGAGGGTTCCTGAATTTTGGCAGGCGCATGTTCCGTAGCCCAGGCTGTTAGGACTTGTTGTGCAAAACCAGCCTTAGGTTTTTCCAGGGTCAAATCTGAAAAAGCTCGCTTTTTAGCCCTAATCGTCTCCAAGCGAGCCTGTTGCGCAGGGTTTTGCTGCAAGTAGGCATCCACGCGTAGTTTGTCCTCGCCTTCGAGGAACCCGTCGGCGTAGTCCCAAAGTATGTCATCGGTGAGCATGAAGTTATTGTCCATTTCTAAAAGCTTTGGCGGTTCAAACCAACTCAGTGGTAAACTTACTTTCCACAATCGCCTTTAAACGTTGACGAGCGCGGCAAAGTTTTGTCTTCGCATTGGTCATGGTAAGATCAGTGATTTGGCAGATTTCATCCAGGGTGTGTTCGTAAAGGTAAAACAAGGTAATGATGGCTGCATCATCCGGGGAAAGATGTCCTATTGCACTTTGAAGTGCAACGTTGCGATCAGTCTGTTCCATGGCGTAAGAAGCATCCGGGCTACCCTTGTCTATTAGGTGTATGGGGCGATTTTCATCGTCAAGGGATAGAATATCAGGGTTTTGTTTCCGTAAAAAATTGAGCGAGGTGGTGTACACAATTTTATATAACCAGGTCGAAAACTTCGCGTCTCCTCTAAAATCAGGCAAGTAACGGAACGCGCGCAAAAACGCATCCTGGGTTACTTCGTGCGCATCTTCCCGGTTTTTTACCAAACGAAAAGCCAAGGTGAAGGCATAGCGTTCATAGCGGTTCACCAGGCTGGCAAAAGCCGTCTCTTGGCCCTTTATTGCCTGCAAGATTAACGTTTCGTCTGAAATGGCTGCGCTCATGTGGAAGGCACGGAATACTGTTTCACCAATACTGACACAGAATCTAAGCGCAAGGTTACAGATCTTTTACAAAATGCGCTAACTGCTCCAAATCAACATGCTCAAGAAGATGTTTGCCTCCAGGCAAAATTTCAAATCTACCCTGTGGAATGGCATCAGCTGCTCGGCGACTCTCGGCTTCGGTCACCACATGATCCAAGTCGCCCCAACCGATGGTAACTGGACATTTCATTTCCGAAAAGGCCTCTCGTGGGAGACCAAGCCCATTGCCCAAATCCTGAAGAAAGTTTGCCGTATTAATACAGAGCGGTTTCCAATATTCCTTACCGTGAATTTGGGCAAGAGATTCAGCCAATTGCGGCACTTTTGCCTCGATTTTTTCAGGGTCGAACATCCGACTCATCCCTGCGGAAACTTCTGGCGTCCAATCTAATTTGGTGCCATAAGTCGTAACACTTCGCACCCGAGTTGGATGCTTCCAGGCCAACCAAAGTGCGACGTAGCCCCCCATGGAGTAGCCAAAAATGTCGGCCTTCGCAGTGTTTTTTTCATCCAAAAACTTTAAAACAGCGTCGGAAAATAGCTGAACGGAAAACGGTTGACCGCTCGGCGTTCCACCGTGGCCTGGAAAATCGAGGGCAATAGTAGATTGATCTTCAGGCATTTGCGCCAGTAAGGTATCAAACTGCGCTGCGCTGCCCAAGGCGCCGTGTAGGAATATTTTCATTTATTCTATCCAAAGTTCATGTTTCTTCAACCATTCCCCCGCTTCGTAGCGGCTGGTTGCGCCAGTTTTGGAACGGATGTTTTTGATGTGGCTTTCTATGGTGTCTTCGCTGATAAAGAGGGATTCTGCTATTTCGCGCACTGATTTTCCCATTGCATAGGGCTGTGCCACATCGAGTTCGCGGGGAGTAAGCAGCGATTTGGGTGGCTTAGGTTGTAACTGCGGTTGCGCTGAAGTGATGAATTGGATCGTTTCCTTCATCGAGGTTTTATCCAAAAAATATTCGCCCTGCGCAACGGTATGGATGCCGCGCAAGAGCTCGCCTTTGCTGATGTCTTTGGAAGCGTAACCCCTCGCGCCTTTTTGTAAAGCATCGCGGATAACTGTCATTTCGCAGCTTACGCTCAGCAGCAACACGCCGAGTCCTGGAAATTCCTCCAAAAGCCTACGGCAGGTTTCACCACCATCCAGGGTTTTTCCTCTGAAAAAGTAATCGAGTACCAATACATCGGGTCTTTGCTCCCGCACTTTTTCAAGGGTTTCTTCACCGCTCCTTGCTGTCCAAATGACTTCTATTTCTCCGCTGGTGTTGGCAAAGAGTGCACAGAGACTTTCGATAAAAAGCTCTTGGTCGTCAGAAAGCGCGATTTTTAGCATATTTACAAGCCGTATTTATCGATTAGATAGATCAGCGCGGCCATGCTAGCCGTGCCAAGTTCCAATTCGCGTTTGTTCACTTTGTCGAAGGTATCTGTTTCGGCATGATGATAGTCGAAATAGCGTTGAGAATCTGGAGAATAACCACTCAATAGGCCTTTCATGCTTTTGAGCGGGTTAATGTCTGCACCCGATCCGCCCTTTGCGAATTTTAGTCCATAAGGTTCAAACAGGGGTTCTAACGCTTCTATTTTTTTATAAAACTGCTCAAAAACCGCTTCCTCACTATCGAACCCAAAACCACGCGGTGTAAAACCGCCTGCGTCAGTTTCGATGGATGCAAGCGGGAATTCGCCTTTTCGCTGGGCTTCTTTGGCATAAGCCTTCCCGCCGCGCAAGCCATTTTCTTCGTTCATAAACAGCACGCAGCGAATGGTGTGCCGTGGTCGGTAGTCCAGGGTTTTGAGGACATGCAGCACATCCATGCTTTGCACTACGCCCGCGCCATCATCATGCGCACCGTGCCCCACATCCCAACTGTCGAGGTGACCGCCGACCAAAATGATGTCGTTAGGACGTTCAGAGCCGCGTATTTCTCCGATTACATTGAAGGAGGGTTCATCCGGCAAAGTTTTGCATTTCAATTGAATGGAAACTTTGACCTGGCCTTCTTCACGCAGCGTTTGGCTAAGCTTTTCGGCGGCGATGGTGCTTATCGCTGCTGCTGGAATAAGCGTATACGCTGAATCATAGTGCATAGTGCCTGTATGCGGGAAATCATCAAGGCGGAGAGTCATGGAACGAACGAGCACCGCCACTGCACCGTATTTAGCGGCCCGGGAAGCACCGCCCACGCGTTGATCAACGCAGCCCCCGTAGGCCTCAAAGGTGCGGATTTTGGTGGCGTCCATTGGCCGGTTGTAGAATGCAATTTTGCCTTTGAGCTTTCCCGCTGCGCCGAGTTGGTCGAGCTGTTCCCAGCTATCTACTTCTACCACTTCAGCCTGGAGATTGCCACTGATCGACCCGCCAAGTGCAAGCGCAGCTAATGGAAAAGTGCCGTTCTTTTTTGAGCCAATGACGCGCACTTGCTCCGCTGCCCCGCGTACCCAATGTGGCACCATGCAGGGTTGAAGCCATACAGAGTCCAGGCCCATCGTGTCGAGCATACTTTTGGTCCAGTCTACGGCTTTTGATGCGCTTGGACTTCCACTCAGTCGGTGACCGATGCGATGGCAGAGGTATTCAAGCCAAGGGTAGCATCGCCCATCGGTGAGACTTTGGTCGTAGATTCGATCAATGAAAATTGCATCCGCCTGTTGTACTTTGGTTTGCGCGGAGGCCTGGGGGCTTAGTGTAAAAACGAAATAAAGGGTGAGCAGGCTGGTGGCCAAAAAAAGATGTCTTGACACAGAGTTTTTCATGACGACGGAAAATAAAATTATGTTCTGAAATAAAAGCTTGAAACTGGATTTTTTAAAATCAGGATTTTGAGGTTTTTTTGTTTTAAAAAATCAACTTTTGGAGTAAAAGTTAGTTTTTGAATGCAAATGGAAAGCAGCCAGAAAATTTTTTTAATTTTTTTTCTGCTTGTTGTAATAATGACACAAAGTCGTTTTACCTTTGGCACACGAAGTAATTCGTACAAAAGAATAATTTGGTTTTATTTGGTTAGGGCTGAGGTAGTGCTGTGGTGGCACTGCCTCATTTTTTTTGTCCTTCGTGCCCCTGCCACTAGCTACGGAAGGAAGCGGGCAAATGTAACCAATCGCTCCGCACTTCTAATCCACGATGGGCGAATTGGAATTCCAATCGCCTACCGTAAAGCTTCCCAATAGCGCTCCAACTCTACTCTGCCTCCGCGCTTTCTTTTCCGTTCCAAATCCAATGCCGCTCGACCAAGTTTTGCCAGAAACGGAAAGCCAACCGTGTCATAGTCGTAGTGGTCGTCGTTGAAAATGCCATCCGAATTGCAAAGTATGGTTGCGGCGAGCATAAACTCCACATGCTTCTCAAAATCAACGATATAGGCCACATCAGTCAGGGTGCCATAGGCTTCGCCAATCTTGTTGAATACGCGGACGTTGCCGTTTTGCTGCACCTTTGAATCGCCAAAAAGAAAGAACTTGACATAGTTATCTTGGTAGCTGGAGTCGTATTTAGGATAATCGCATTCTCTGGGGAATATGCCCATGTAATGCCAAAGAAATCGATAATCTTCCTGGCTAAGCTCGAAGCGATTTGCCAGCGGAACAGACTCCGGGAAAATGACGGCCCGAAGCATTTTATCCATGTCACCCAAGGCAAACCAGTTTTTTTTGCCCATCTCAAAGGGCTGATTCACCAGGCTATCAACACTGTTGTAATATCCCTTGCCTTTGAGGGTGGTATGTTGTGGATTGTGCCAAATGTTGGCATCAAATTTTTCGGCTTCCTGATATACGCCCACCGTAGGCTCGAAAAATGTAATGGGACTAGCATAGCGATTGTCACGGTCAGGGAAGTTGAATCGATGTACGACGCCTGTGCGCCCATACCCCTTGGTTTTCAAGGTGTTGTTGATGTATTCGCGGCCCAAAAACTCAAAGCAATGGTTGTAGGCAAGGTTGTCACTTGCAGTGAAAATCTTTCGAATATCGTGGCCAATGCTAGGCTTTTCGTTCGGCGCTTGGGCATCTCTGTAATACCGTTGCTGGAAAGCACGTATGGAATCAAGGCGATACGGCGTATCTTTGGTAAGATTTGGTGCCTCCTTTCCTCGGAGCATGTTTATCTTTTCAAGGGATAGCAGGGCAAGGGGCATTTTGACCATGCTGGCGGGATAGAAGTAGCGGGTGGAGTCTACATTATATCCGTAGGACCGAAAGGAGGGGCGACCTTGGGCGTCCCGATCAATTTGGGTGTAGATGATTTGGACTTCGTATAAATCTTTGTTTTTCAGGATCTTTTTGCCCAAGGTGTCGCGTTCCAGCGTAGCAAGAATTTTTTGGAGCGGGTCTGCGTTGCCCGAAAATTTTTGGGAAGACGAACAAGCAGCAGCCAGCAGAAGTATTGCGAAGTGCGAAGCGAAGGCCAAAGGTTTCATGCGGAAAGAAAATAGCTGACGCAAGGTTAGCAAATCTTGTTCTTTTGCAATCCCAAATTTGGTCAAAAGCCCCCCATAATTACGCATTCAACAATTTATCCGCAAGCATGAACAAAATTCGAGTAGACAAATGGCTTTGGAGCATCCGAATTTTCAAAAGCCGGACGCTAGCCACCGATGCCTGCAAAGGGGGTAAAGTGAAAATTGCCGGACTCTCTGTGAAGCCCTCCTATCAGATTTCGGCGGGTGATACTGTAGTCGTTAAGAAAAACGGCTTTCACTTTGAATTTCGCGCCAATACCTTGATCGAGAAGCGTGTAGGTGCAGCAATAGCCGCCACCTGCTACGAAGATGTGACGCCCGAAGCAGAAAAAACCAAGTACGCCGAATGGTTTTTGAATGCCTCGCCAACTGGTGAAAAGCGGGAGCGCGGCACAGGCCGACCCACCAAAAAAGAACGCCGAGATATCGACGACGTCAAAGATGGAGATGCTTTTGATTGGGATGATGATGAGTAGTACCCGTCCACCATCCACCGTACACCGTCCACCGTCCTCCATCCACCGTCCCCCGTCCACCGTCCACTACATCAACCCAAACATCTTAGCATATTTCAACATCTCGCCAGGATTGCTGATTTTAAGTTTGCCTGTCATCATGGCCATCATAGGATTAAGATCGCCAGAGAGGAGCTTGGAGAAGGATTCAGTGCTGGTGCTTACTTTGCAGGTTGGATCGCCGGAAAAGCCTTCTGAAACCTCGAACTTTCCGTTGTCGAGTTTCACGGTGAATTGCCCAGAATCTGCAATGTCAAAGTGGAAAAGGGTGCTGAGCCCTTCCACAGCTTCTGGGGCGACTTTCGTGGGAAGAGAGAAAAGGAATTCTTTTACGTCTATCATGATTGGGTGTTGAATGGGTTATTGGTGAATTGGTGCGCAAGCAAAAACTTAATGTCGCGTTACAGCGATTCTGCTCAATTTCGCCCAAAGGTAAAACCACACTTGAAATATGGATCAGCAAAAAAGACAAGTTCAATTATTTTCGGCAAACAAAGTCCCGAGTCTCCTCCTACTCATGCTTACTACCTTAACTTTTCTCGCCTGCAAAACCACGGAAACTCGCCCGGTGGCTGTCCCAAAAGGGTTTGATTGGCAGGGCCACCGAGGCTGCCGGGGGCTTCGTCCTGAAAATTCTCTGCCTGCTTTTTTGAAAGCCTTGGAATTTTCGCAGGTTACCACGCTCGAGCTGGATTTAGTGGTTTCAAAAGATAATCAACTCATTGTCAGTCATGAGCCGTGGTTTAATCCTGCTATTTGCCTGCTGCCGAGCGGTGATTCTATGCGCCAACAGGATGGAAAAAAATACCTGATTTATGAAAAGACCGCCGCCGAAATCCGCAGCTTCGACTGTGGTAGCCTTGGCAATCCGCGTTTCCCCGATCAACAGAAATTAAAAACTTATAAACCCACCCTGCGCGAAGTAGTAGAAGCGGTGCTTCCGCTCCGCCAAGGCATTCGCTGGAATATTGAGATCAAAAGTCAGCCGGAATGGGACGGACTCCGGCACCCGCCCGTGGAAGAATTTGTGCGGATGGCAGTATCAGAAATTCGCGCCCTTGGCCTTGAAAAATCCGCCACCATTCAGTCTTTTGATGTCCGTGCGTTAAATGCCCTGCACCGTCAGGCGCCTGATTTGCAAATAGCCTATTTAATTGAAAACATCAATAGCCTGGATGCTAACCTTGCTCGGTTGGAATTCACACCAGCAATCTACAGCCCATATTATTTGTTGGTCAACAAGAAATTAGTGCGTCAGTGCCATTCCCATCAAATGAAACTGGTGCCCTGGACGGTAAACGATGTAAAATCTATGCGCAGGTTGATTCGCCTGGGGGTGGATGGGATCATTACGGACTATCCGAATTTGATTGGGGCAGTTTCTGGCGACTGAGGTTTTGTCGGCTTGGCGTTCAGGTAGGATTTTTTAGCTGGACGGAGCATCGCTAAACCCTTAGCGAGCCACGGAACGCCCTGGTGCCGTAGTAAGATTCTGCACCGTTATGGTAGACAAAGACATTGCCGTAATGTTTCACGTTGGTCTGGTGATAATTTCATGTTATTCGTGTAAATAGGGCTCATTGTTATAGGCCATTTGTCTTACATTTTCTAATACCCTGTTCATGTATGTTTTCCAAAATGTCTTAGCAAACAGCCAATTTAGAGGATATAGCAAACCGAGCTCCGAATGCAAAGTATAAGTATACTCGACTAATATTTTGTTCGGTTCAAGTTCGGTGGTTTTCCATTCCCCTACAAATTTTGAAAATCCTAGCATCCACGATTGAAAATCACGCACTTCAAATTTCCAGTATTGATTTTCAATTCGTTCTATAATATTGTCGTTAGAAGCCCAACCTCCTTTTTGCGTAAACGACTTAGCAACAAACACTTTTTTACCGAAGCCAGGTTTGCCCCAATGTTCATCATCGGTGCAATGGGTAACTTTTGGCATAATACCATAGCCTGTATGGACTTTGGAAACATCACAGAGCATTGGAGTCTTAAATGCCCTTTCTAGCGTGCAGTGGTATAGGGTTGTTACCTTAATTGTTGACGTCATTGATGGGCAGATTCAAGTTTCAAATGCAACAGATTTAGTTTTCGTATCGGCCGCTTGATAGAACTCAATAGGTGTTAAAAAAATGAGTGCATTTCTGGGCTTGTCGGCGAAGACATCAACAACGGCGAAAAATCACTGCGGAAAAACCTCCTTGGGTACCCCTTTTTTCTCCAGCCAATTGGCCCAGCAAACGTCGGTGCAGCCCAGCGCGCGCTCCACGATAGTCCATTTGCCTTTTTTCTTCTGAAGCAATGCCTGGAAATTGTGGTCGAACAAGCCCTCACTTGCTAGTTGGGCGTAGTCCTTGTCGGAAAATTTTTTGGTTTCCAATTGCGCGCCGCCAGGTTGCTGGAGCATTCCGTGTACGAAAGCCCAATTGCCTTTTGACAGCATCGTACTCACCAAAAACTCCACTTTTTGCCCCAATTCGGCCTCCGTGGGCGTGCGGATAGTGTTCAGGATGGTTTTGCGCAAGGGGTTGCCCACTTTCACTTCGTGGGGGTTGACTTGGGCATGGAGGCTGGCTGTAGCGAACAGCGTGAGACTGATCAAAAACGGCTTGATTTTCAAGGACATGTTATAAAATTAGGGTGAAAAATTCGCCACAAAGATGCGATAAAGTGCTGAGATCGAAACGGCTTGTGGTTAGGTTGACTAAATATCCTTGATAATATTTATAAAATCTTCCAATAGCATCAAGGTTATAGAATATTGTGTTTCTGGCGACCTCTCTTTTCCCTTCTAATTGAACTTGTTCTGTCTATGCAAACATTCTAATTTGTCCATTATTTACAGGTGTCATTTCGGCAATAAAGCTGTCCCAAAGGTTTAATGTCAAGTTGAGTTTATACTTTCCGTTTAGTATTTCAAGTGCTGTTTGCAAGGTTGCCTTGTCAATTTGTTTTGCTAATTCTAAAAGGTCTATCCTCATTAAAATATCTTTTGTGAAAGTCCTTTTAGCATCAGGAAATGTTACTGATTGTAAAAATTGAACTGTCGTGTCTGAGTTCAAAAGAATTAAAGAGTAAACAGCAAATTCGATTTTGTCAAAACCTATTAAATAACAAGTATCGTCAAGCATTACAGGCTTATTGTTCTGTGGTAAAATAAGTGTAAAATGGAATGTCTTGTAAAGTCCCGAGATGGCTACTTTAAAAGGTTTAAATGAATAGTCGCCAATTCCGAATATTGAGAACAAAGGTTTGTTATTATAAATACTTGATTTTCTTGCATCGAAATTTGCTTGATGCTGTGTCAAGTATTGATAGGTTTTAGGATATTCAGATTTGATGTATTTAGTTTCTTGCCCAACCTTTTTTTGAGTAACAATGGTAAACTTTCGTGTCTGATTTATTATGGTGTTTTTAAGGTCAGAGCTTTTAAGAATGCCGTAAACTAATCCGTCTTCTAATTTT
>JBBQLD010000049.1:0-16761 GCA_038327555.1 Chitinophagales bacterium | reverse complement strand
CACCAGGGCTTCCTGAAAAATATCCTGGGCATCGTCGGAGGAGCCGCCGCGTGCTACCACCCAGCGCATGGTTTGCGCTGAATGTTGCTTGTAAATCTCGCGGATGCTGCGCTCATCATTGCGGCGCAAGGCTTCGATATAGTGGTGGTCGGAGTGCATTTATGTAGTGATTGGTGGATTGGACATTAGTCATTGGACATTGGTCATTGGTCATTGGGTCATTGGTCATTGGTCATTGGTCATTAGTCATTGGACATTGGTCATTGGTCATTAGTCATTGGTCATTCATCGGTGGATTGGAGTTTCATACATCATTCCCCTTTTCGGTTCCACCAAAAGTAAAACGGAACGCCGGTGAGCATCAGCACTACACCGAGGCCGGCTTCCCGGGGATGGGTGAAACAGGTGACAACAATGAGCGTGGCACAGAACAGTACGAACAATGCCGGTACAATCGGGTAGCCCCATACCCGGTAAGGTCGTTCCGCATTGGGGTCTCGCTTGCGAAGAATGAACACACCAAAAGCTGTGGCACCGTAGAAAAAGAACGCTGCAAAAATCAGCATGTCGGTCAATTGGTCAAAACTGCCTGAAAGTACCAGTAGACAAGCCCACAGGCCTTGCATCCAGAGCGCCGGGTTGGGAGTATGGTACTTAGGGTGAATTTCTGCTGCGCGGCGGAAAAACAAGCCGTCTTTTGCCATCGCATAATACACCCGCGGTGGCATAAGTATGGTGGCATTGGTACAGCCAAGGGTGGTAATAAGTATGACGATTGAAATCAAGGTTGCACCAAAACCACCTGCAAAATGCCGCACCACCGCCACGGCGGCAATCTCATTTTGGGCCTGGTGAACGCCTACGATTTGGTCAATCGGCAACACATAGAGGTAGGTGAAATTGACCAAAAAATAGGCCCCTATGATAACCATCATACCTGCAAATAAGGCAAGCGGAAGATTTCTATTCGGATTTTTAATCTCTCCACCGATAAACCCGAGCGTGTTCCAGCCTTCATAGGCCCAAAAAGCCGCCAGCAAAGCCGTAAACATGGCTTTGATGAAAGTAAAATCCGTCCACGAGTGTTGCACATAAGTGGTGGAAGGCGTCTGAAAATTGGCAAAACTTCCCCCGCCGAAAGTCAAGCCCGACACCACAATACCGACCAGACCAACAATGACCAGTCGGGTAGCCCAGGTACTGAGTGCTGCGGCACCTTTCAACCCGCGAGAATTCAGGAGCGTTAGCGCCAAAATAAGGGTGATTGTAAGGGCCTTTACGCCTGCATTTTCAAAAGGTTTGAAGATCAGAAATTCGAAATTTTCAATGGCCTCAGGTAAATGCGGCAACGGAAAAATAGCATTGAACGATTGCGAAAAAACATACGCAATGCCTGCAACAGAGGCCGTTTTGATCACTGCAAACGTACTCCAGCCCCACATAAAGGCCATAAATCGTCCATAAATTTTCTTGAAATAGACATATTCGCCGCCCGAATCGGCCATCATGCCCGCGATCTCGGCATTGCTGAGTGCCCCGCAAAGACTGATGACCCCGGCCAGTACCCATGCCCACAGCACCAGATCGGGCGAGAGCAGCTCTGCCGACATTGGTGCGACTTTTTTGTACACCCCAGATCCGATGACAGAACTGACGACTAGAATGGTAGCACCAGCAAGGGTGATGCTGCGAACGAGTTGGCCTTGTTTCTTTTCCATGATGCGGCAAACTTAGCGTTAAATCGAGATAATTGGGAAAAAGGAAATTCTCCTGCGCTCCTGTTTAATCTCATAGTATCTTCGCCCTCCATTCCCTTACTGAAGTTATGACAAAACGTGGAAAAAATCCTCAGAGCTATTGCTCTTTCTGTGGTCGCACAGAGGAAGAGGTGATGATATTAGTTTCTGGCATGGAAGCGCAGATTTGCGAAGCCTGTACCGAAAAAGCCCAAGACATTATTGACCTGGAACTCGAAAATGCTGGTGTAAAGCGTGAAGATAAAAAGCAAAAGCCAGAGCCCCAACCCGGCGCAGGCAAAAGCGAACGGTACGGCGGCCCGCTTCAGCTTATTCCGCCTCGGGAGCTCAAAACCTTTCTGGATCAATATATTATCGGCCAGGATGACGCCAAAAAAGTGCTTTCTGTAGCAGTATACAACCACTACAAGCGCTTGCAAGAATTGGAAAAAAACAAAGGCAAAAAGCGGAAAGATGATGATGTGGAAATTGAAAAATCCAACATTCTGCTCGTCGGGCAAACTGGTACAGGTAAAACGCTCCTAGCCAAAACCATTGCCAAAGTGCTCAATGTGCCCTTCGCCATCGTGGATGCAACTGTATTTACAGAGGCCGGCTACGTAGGTGAAGACGTGGAAAGTATCCTCGCCCGCCTGCTCCAAATGTGCGATCAGGACGTGGAAGCCACCGAGCGCGGTATTGTGTACATTGACGAGATCGACAAAATTGCCCGAAAACAAGATAACCCGAGCATCACTCGCGACGTATCCGGCGAGGGCGTACAACAAGGGATGCTCAAAATGCTGGAAGGCTCCGAAGTCATGGTGCCTCCACAAGGCGGACGCAAACACCCGGAGCAGAAAATGGTGAAAGTCAACACCGAAAACATCCTGTTCATCTGCGGCGGTGCATTCGACGGCATTGAAAAACTCATTGCCCGCCGCGTGAATACCCAAGTGATCGGATTCAACAAAAAATCTACTGCCCGCATTGATCGCGACAATCTGCTACAATACGTTACCCACGCCGATGTAAAAGCTTACGGACTCATTCCTGAGCTGTTGGGCCGTTTGCCGATCTGTACTTACCTGGATCCACTCGACCTCGATGCCCTGCGTCGAATTCTCACCGAGCCACGTAACGCCATCACTCGCCAGTACCAAAAGCTTTTTGCGATGGAAGGCGTGGAGCTCATCGTGGAGCCTGCCGCTCTCGACTTTATTGCTGAAATGGCCCTCGAGTACAAACTCGGTGCTCGTGGCCTGCGCTCGCTTTGTGAAGCTATCTTCACGGATGCGATGTTTGATCTGCCCACCGTTGGAGGCCGGACAGAGAAAAAACAATTGGTGATTGATCGGGAGTATGCAGCGGAGAAGTTGGAGGGGTCTCGGATTGGGAGACTGAAGGCTGCTTAGTGGGTTGTGCTAAGGCAATGTTCTGGTTGGCGAACAAAGAAGTATTGACGGGCTTGATTCAACGGCTGGTGAACGCTGCGCTTTCGCTCAAGACCTTACTCGTTTGGGATGCCCTGGAACTGAGAAGCGTTTGTTTTTGAAAAAGGGAGAGATTTAGCCTTTTTCGCATCACGATGCACACCTCCCTGCCGGTAGGTGGAGTTATAAATTTTCCAGTTCTCCGGCCTTGCTTTTTTGCCGTTTCTCTTTTTTAATTTTCTTTTAATGAGGGTTTAATTTGCCCCGGGTATAACCGCTTGCAACTTTGCGACACGAGAAGCAAGAGGCATACGTTTATTGATTTTTTTAAACGTTCGCTTACCACATTCATTCAATTCTTATGAACGACATCCAAAACAGTAATCAAAACCCACGCAAACTTTCAATCGTTTTGATCCTTTTGCTCATTTTAAGCCTTGGAGGAGACATTTACTTTTGGAAAAAATTGAGTGATATGAGTGCCGATAACTCCCGACTTTCCGAGAGTGTGGAGTCACTCGAAGCGCAAAAAATGGATCTGGAGCACCAACTGGACAGTCTCAGTACTGCTTATGGCACCTTACGAAACGAAAATGAAGACCTGCGGGGCAAAGAAGCCAGCACTGCCGTGTTAATAGCCCAAAAAGACGCCACCATCAAAAAGATCAAATCCCAAAAAAATCGCGAACTTTCAGGACTTCGTACACAATTAAAGGAACTGCAACAGCTTAAAATTGAATACCAGACCCTGATCACTGCCGTGCAAACGGAAAACGAGCAATTGAAAGCAGAGAACCAACGGCTCCTCGGTGAAAATCAGCAGTTGCAAACCGAAAACAGCAGCCTGTCTGGTCTGGTGGACGACCTTGCAAAGAAGTTGGAAGATCAAATCCGCAAAACCCAGAGTGCCAAGTTCAAAGCCACTGCTTTCCGGGTAGAGCTTGGGCGCCGCAATGACAAACAGACCATACGCGCCAAAAAAGCACGGGAGATTAGCGTAAGTTTTGACCTGGCGGACGTACCTGAAAAATATCGAGGCGACCAGCACCTTTATCTGGCCATAACCAACGACAAGGGGCAGCCTATTGCCTCTGACAAGGCGATAAAAACGACTGTGGAAGCACCCTCCGGCAATATTCAAATCGAAGCACAGCAGGTGAAAGCGGTTTCCATCGTCGAGACCCAACGGCTTTCTTTCTCCTACAAATTGGACGCTCGGCTTAAGCCAGGGAATTACGTGGTGGCTATTTATTGCAATGTTGGCCTGTTGGGTGTATCCAGTTTCAAGCTAAACTAAACATCGCACCCTTGGAGATGAAAAAAACGAAGGTGCTGGTTATTGAAGACGAACCCAAAGTTGCCGCTTCGCTAAAAACTTGGCTTGAAGAAAATGACTATGTTGTAGAACTCGCGCCCGATGGGGCCGTGGGGCAATATTTGGTTCAAACCAATCGCTATGACCTTGTTTTGCTCGATCTCAACTTGCCTTTTGTGAGCGGTTACGAAGTTTGTAAAACGATTCGGACTTTTCATCCCGGATTGCCGATTATCCTTGTGACCGCCCTGGGGAATGTGGAGCAAAAGCTAACTGGATTCGAAGCCGGAGCGGATGACTATTTGGTCAAACCCTTCGACTTCCGCGAGTTACTGGCTCGAATGCGCAATTTACTCAAGAAAAAACCGACCACCCCGCTTGGCGAAATGCCCGATGAATTGCTGCGGGTGGCTGATTTGGAGATCAATACCGGCTTTAAAACAGTGACTCGTGCAGGAAAAGCGATAGAGCTCACCGCCAAAGAATATTCCTTGCTGGAATACCTGGTACGGCTTAATGGGCGTGTAGCCTCGCGCCACGAGATTGTGGAAGCAGTTTGGGATGTGAATTTTGACACAGGGACGAATGTGGTGGAAGTATACATCAATTTCCTGCGCAAAAAAATCGACCGAAACTTTGAGCCAAAACTCATTCATACCAAACAAGGACTCGGCTATTTCATCATTGTGCTCCCTTTAGCATGAACATCCGAACCAGATTAGCCCTCCGTTTCTCTACCATTGTAGCCACCATCCTGACTATATTTTGTATTGGCGTTTATTCCCTTTCCGAAAATTACAGAAGGGAAGAATTCTTCTCCCGGTTGGAAAGTCGGGGCATTACCACTGCCCGGCTATTGGTGACGGTGAATGAAGTGAATATGGACTTGCTGCGTATTATTGACAAAAACTCGATTCATGCGCTATACCAAGAAAAAGTGTTGGTTTTTGATACGAAGGACAGCTTGGTTTACAATAGTTTGGACGATTTGGAGGTAGGCTACCCACCCGCTTTACTCAAAAAAATTCGAGATCGGAGCAAGATGGAATATGTAGCAGATGAGATAGAACATGTCGGGCTTACCTATACGGGTTCGACGGGTGATTTTGTGGTCATTTCATCCGCTTTTGATCGCTATGGCAGGAGCAAACTCAAAAATCTTCGCGATGTGATGCTGGTTGGTTTTTTGATTGGGATCTTGCTCATCATTATGGCGGGATACATTTTCGCCGGGCAGGCGCTCCAACCTCTGGCCCGAATGAATGAGGAAATATCGAACATTGGAGAAGAAAACCTCAGTCGCCGGGTTAGTGAAGGTAATGGCCGGGATGAGATCGCTCAACTTGGTAAGAACTTCAATAAGATGCTTTACAGATTGGAAACGGCGTTTGGGGTACAACAGCAATTTGTAAGCAGCGCTTCTCACGAGTTGCGCAACCCCCTTGCTGCCATCACCGGCCAATTGCAAATGATGCTCGAAAAGAGGCGCTCACTGGAAGAGTACGAAAAATCGCTGCAATCCTTATTAGAAGACACGCAAACGCTTGTATCGCTTACAAATGGCTTACTTCTGCTCGCACAATCTGACATTGACAAACAACGGCTTTTATTCTCGAACGTAAGAGCAGACGAAGTGCTTTTCGCAGCTCAAAACGAATTGCGAAAGGCCCAGCCCGAGTATCATTTTTTGTTCGAGTACGATTCGCTGCCCGAAGACGAATCCTTGCTCTTGGTCAAGGGCAACGAACACCTGCTCAAAACGGCGTTTCTCAATTTTATGGACAATGCCTGCAAATTCTCCCCCGACCACACCGTTCGTATTCGGATCGGGTCGAACAAAGACATCATAACCATCACCTTTATCGATTATGGGGATGGCATCCCGTCAGAAGAACAAGCGATGATTTTTACCCCGTTTTTTCGGGGGAAATACTCCTCCGCGATGGTGCCCGGGCACGGTATCGGGCTGGCTATGTGCCAGCGAATCATCCACCTTCACAATGGCAACATAGTCCTCCATTCTGACAAAGGAAAAGGCTCCGAATTCATCGTACAGCTGCCTATACGTTAAGCGTACAGCATTTTAATTTTCTTTTAATCTCCCTTTAATCTCCCCCCCTTAGCGTCAGGGGAGATTTGCTTGGTATTCCCCCTTATTCCCGTTGAAACGAAACAACTTTTTCATCCACAATTTTTCCATTCACAATTTAATCTGTTATGTTTCAACATACTACTCCCATTTTTTCTCTCCTTCAATGGAAGAGCAACTTCTTAAAACCAAAGATTATTTTAAAATGCTGCCTTTTGTTTGTTGTGGCTGCTATTTGGGCTTCTGGACTAAGCGCCAAACCCATTTCCCAAGACTTGACGACTGGGGAAATACTACAAGCAATGGCATCTGACACCACTATTCAAGCCAGCATTTGCGCCGGCGAAACCTACCTTTTTAACGGTGACCTACTAAACACCTCCGGTGAGTATACCGCAATCTACCCCCTTCCAGACGGTTCAGATTCCGTGGTGACACTCCAATTGTCGGTTCTACCCATCTCACTAACCAATCTGAACGCAGCCATTTGTGAAGGTGAGTTGTATACCTTCAATGGGCAGGAGTTTGATCAATCGGGCTTCTACACGGCCACCCTACCTGCTGAGAATGGCTGCGACTCCATTATTACACTCCACCTTACAGTAATTCCTCCGATTAAGACATCCGTTGATAAAGCGATTTGCGATGGGACTTTCTATATCTTCCAATCTGACACCTTAACGGAAAGTGGTTTGTACAGCATCGTATTGACTTCCAGCAATGGCTGCGACTCCATTGTTACCCTCAACCTCCAAGTAGTATCATTCTTCGAAACAAAGATAAATGCTTCCATTTGCCCAGGTGACACATACCAATTTGCCGGTATTGATCTGAGTGATGCTGGTTTTTACACCGATTCGCTGACAGCCATTGGGGGCTGCGATTCCATCATTCAATTGAACCTCAGCATTCGCCCGACCGTCACAACCGAATTAAGCGCAAGCATCTGCGATGGTGCTACTTACGACTTTAATGGTGATTTTTTGACCTTTAGTGGCAGTTATGAAATCGTTTTAACAGGTGCTAACGGCTGCGATTCCACTGTAGTGCTGAAATTGGACGTGGTTGACTTCTACGATATTCAAATCGAGGCGACCATCTGTACAGGAGAATTCTATTCTTTTGACGGAGATATACTGGACGCAGAAGGAGTATATTCCTACGCTTATTTTGCGCAAGGTGGTTGCGACTCTATGGTGACCCTTACGCTGCATGTACTTCCAAATTCAGTCGGTGCTGGATCGGCCACGATTTGCTCCGGCGATCAATACGATTACCATGGCGAGATATTGACGGATGAAGGCGTATACACCTTCGTGTTGGATGCCGCGAACGGATGTGACTCCACCGTTATCTTTACCCTAAACGTGCTCCCGACCGTCGGAACTGCACTCGAAGCCACCATCTGTGATGGAGATACGTTTGACTTTGAAGGAATAGCATTGGCCGATGCAGGAACCTATACCGCTATTTACGAAACCATAAACGGCTGCGACAGCACGGTGACACTCAACTTGACGGTTTTGCCGACTCAGAAAACGGATCTGACTATAGCCATTTGCGAAGGAACCACCTACGAGTACAATGGAGATACGCTGACAAATGCAGATACTTACACTTACGTTTTCACTGGAGAAAATGGCTGCGACAGCACCGTAACACTTGTTTTAACGATCAATCCGGCCCAAAACACCAGCATTGATGTGAATATCTGCGAAGGTGAATCCTATGAATTTGATGGCATATTGATTGCTGATGCCGGAACCTACACTGCTGTATTTTTAGATGAAAACGGCTGCGACAGTACTGTAACCCTTGTACTGGGTATTTTGCCTGTGCAAAACACCACATTGGATGCAACGATTTGCGCAAACGAAACATATACTTTCGATGGAGAAACGTATGGCGATCCGGGTACTTACACCGCCGTGCTTACTGGTGCGAATGGCTGCGATTCAACGGTACTGCTTACCCTGAATGTGTTGCCTACCCAAAGCACTTCTCTTTCTGCCACCATTTGTGAAGGAGGCTCTTTTGATTACAACGGCCAATCGCTGACAACAGCTGGAGATTTTGACTTCGTATTTGAGAGCGAAAATGGCTGCGACAGTACCGTCACCATCAATGTCACGGTACTTCCTGTTGCCAAAACTAGTATCGCAGCAATCCTCTGTGATGGCGATGCTTATGATTACAATGGTGAAATGCTAAGCGATGCAGGTGATTATGATTTTGTTTTTGACGCTGCAAATGGCTGCGACTCCATCGTGACGGTCAGTGTAACGGTACTTCCATTGCTTTCTTCAACTGCTTCGGCTACCCTTTGTACTGGCAGCGTTTACGTTTTCAATGGCGACAGCTTAAGCGCAGCGGGTATTTACCAGTACACATTCACGAGTTCGAACGGTTGTGACTCTACCGCAACACTGGTGCTGGCATTTGCAGATTTTTTTGAAACCAACCTTCAAGCCTCTATCTGCGCTGGCGAATCCTACGTCTTTGGAAATGACACCCTTGATGCAAGCGGCGATTACCAACTTGCGCTCATTGCACAAGGTGGATGTGACTCTTTGGTGAATTTGGCACTTACGGTTTTGCCTTTAAGTGAAAGCACCTCCGACGTCAGTATTTGCAGCGGTGGATCGTATGATTTTAATGGCTTAAACCTGACAGATAATGGAACCTACACCGCCTTATTAACGGGCAGCAATGGTTGTGACTCTACAGCGATCCTGAACCTGACGGTTTTGCCGGTTCAAAACACAAGCGTTGAAGCCACCATCTGCGCCAACGAAACATACGCTTTCAATGGCGAAACGTTTAGTGATGCCGGTACTTACACTGCCGATCTCACAGGAGTGAATGGTTGCGATTCTATCGTTGTATTGACCTTAATTGTCCTACCTATTCAAAGTGGCAGCCTGTCTGCAAGCATCTGTGCCAACCAGACGTATGATTTCGACGGTCAAATTTTGTTGCAGGCCGGTACATACACTGCCGTGCTTGCCGGGGCGAATGGCTGCGATTCGACCGTGACACTTACCTTGGAAGTGCTCCCATTGGCTCAAAACGCATTTGCAGCTTCGGTTTGCAATGGAGCATCATTCGAATACAATGGGCAGATATTTACGCAAAGTGGTACCTATCTGTTTGACTATCCTGGTGCCTCCGCCAATGGTTGCGATTCGGTGGAGACGCTCTTCCTGACGATCTTCCCGCTCATACCAGCTACCAATATTTCGGCTTCCATTTGCAGCGGAGACAGCTATGACTTTTATGGCACGGCCCTCACGGCAGCTGGCACTTATACTGCGGATCTCTCGTCTTCAGTAGGTTGCGATTCTACTCTGGTGCTCACACTTACAGTCAATCCCAGCCCTGAGGTTACCATTAATGAAACCATTTGCGAGGGAGATTTTTATGCTTTTGATGGCCTTCTCATAGGCGATCCGGGCATTTATACCGCACACCTTCAAACCTCGACTGGATGCGATTCGATCGTTATACTTAACTTGTCAGTCAACACGGTAAATACAACCGTAACCTTGCAAGGTTTCACCATTACCACAGAGGCCACCAATGCAACATTCCAGTGGGTCAACTGTGCCAACAACCAGAATATTCCGGGAGCAACGGAGAATTTCTACAAACCAACGGTAACGGGCAACTACGCCGTGATCGTGACTCAAAATGGTTGCACGGCTACTTCCACCTGTGTGCTTGTACTGCTCGTATCTACCAACGAGCCATTATCTGAACAAGCCTGGGCCATGCAGCCTAATCCTGCATCTTCGCAAACACAAGTCGTTTTTGAGGAAGTAACTGCTGAAAACCTGTGGTTAGAAATTCATGATTTGGCTGGGCGATTGTTGCAAAGTCAAATGGTAGCGGTTGGGACGAGTAGCGTAGAACTAAACCTGTCTGACCTGCCTGATGGCATGTTAGTGGTGCGTTTAGCAACTGCAAAAGGTGTTTCTGCCAAGCGATTAATGAAAACTCAGCGCTGATTTTCAATTGACGTCTTTTTGCCCAGACGTTTACCCGTCACACCCTTGAAAGGTAAAAAAGGGTAAAAAGGGTAAAAAAACGATTAAGCCCGGTGTGCCTTTGGCGCATCGGGCTTTTTTAGGCCCCGCGCCCCGTAGTTTTGAAAAAAGGACTTTACATCATCAAGGCATTAGATCATGTAAAGCAATATGACATGAGAAAAGTCTAAAGTCAAAATAATCAACTTTTCTTTACATGATAGGGCGAAAAGTACAGGGGTTTCCCTATAAAAACAAATGCGGCTATAGACGGTAGCACGGCGTTTACGCCGTCGGGAAAAGGGGCGTTTACGCCGTCGGGAAAAGGGACGTTTACGCCGTCGGGAAAAGGGACGTTTACGCCCCTAAATCTGTTTTCTTAGAAATTAGGTTGTTCTTTTATCAGTTTTAGCGCCGTTAACGGCGCTTATCCCGATCCCGAGGCCTCGGGAAAGGCCGTGCAACCTCAACCTCAACCCACACAAAGCACCAAACCCTTCAAATACGCCCCCTCCGGGTGAAACAAACTAACCGGATGGTCTGCGCTCTGTGAAAGATGGTGCAACACCCGCACTGGCCGCCCAACTTCCATGGCCGCAGCTGCTACGGTATGATAAAACAATTCCCGGTCTACAACTTGGGAACAGGAGAAGGTGAATAAGATGCCTCCTGGCGTTACCCGGCGCATTGCTTCGGCATTGAGGCGTTTATAACCTTGCACCGCGTTGTGCCGCTTTTCGAGGCTTTTGGCATAGGCGGGCGGGTCAATGACCATTACCTCGTAGTCGCGCTCCGTATTTTTCAGAAATTTCAGGACATCATCGGCAAAACCTTCGTGCTGACCAGCAAATGGTGCATTTAACGCAACATTCTCGTTGCAAAGCGCGATGGCTTTGGGCGAAACATCCACAGAGTGTACCAGACTTGCGCCCGCTTTTAGTGCAAGACAAGAAAACCCTCCAGTATAGCAAAACGCGTTGAGTACCGTTTTGCCTGTAGCAAATTCAGAAAGCAAGTGGCGATTATCGCGCTGATCGAGAAAGAAACCTGTTTTTTGGCCTGCCACCCAATCCACTCGAAATTTTGAACCATTTTCTTCGATGATGGCCGATTGTTCAGGGTCTTCCGTTGCAGACCAGAGGTAGCTATTTTGCTGCAATTCAGCGTATTTCGGCGGGAGGCTTTCGGCACTTTTATCGTATACTGCGCTTAGCTTTTTGCCCAAAACCTCCTGAAGCGCAGCAGCAATCACGTTGCGCTGCCGGTGCATTCCGATGCTATGGCACTGCATTACAGCGGTATGTCCGTAAACATCTACAATGAGACCAGAGAGCCCGTCGCCTTCACCATGTACCAATCGAAAGCCAGGCGTTGAAGTATTTTCAGAAAGGTGTGGTATGGACAATAACCTTACGTGCAGCGCATTTTGCAGTTTTTTAGTCCAAAAATCGCGACTTTCCAGATTGGCTGGGCCAAAACTCAGCAGCCTGACGGCAATACTTCCATGGTGAAAATGCCCAATACCGAGCAAGTTGCCCCGTTTATCAAAAACCTCGGCAATATCGCCGTCTTCCGGGCGACCTTCTGTTTGTGCAATGGCACCGGAAAAAACCCATGGGTGAGCACGAAGGATTGGAATTTCTTTGCCAGGGCGGAGGGTAACTTTTATGGGTGTGGTCATTAGCAACGGATGAGTAGTCAAAAAGGAGTCGTATGAAAAGGCCAAGCTATTCTTCACCCGTTCTACAAAAATTTATGGCTGCAAAATCGGGCTTTTTCCGATGTTTGAGCGAAGAAACATTTACCATGTCAAAAGCTTCTCGCATTGCCTACCATGTTTACCTCACGCTCACGTTATTTGGAATGACGGTGGGCGCGCTTTACTTTTTATTGATGCGAAATGATTTTTTAACACAAAATCCTGACATTGAGCCATATTACAAGCAATATGTTGGCTCCGCAGTGCTAACGATAGTAGGCGCCATGGCTCTTTTGAAGGGTAGGCTTTGGGGTTTTTGGGCGATGTTAGCGGGATTCGCCGGGGCGTTTGGGATCGAAATAATGGCTGGGTTGCCCTGGGAGAAAATTATTCGGATACCCATTGCTGCGCTGGTGCTGTTTTTACTCATGCGTTGGAATAAAATGATTTAGTACCGATAAAATAACAATCAAACCAAAACGAATCATGCCAATCACTTTTGACTGGTCAAAAACAATCTCAGAACTCCCTGGAAACCCTATCCCAGCGGAATGGCTCGCCACCAAGGGGGCGGGTGTGAAAGTAGCTTTCATTGACACGGGGGCCAACCTTGGACTTGCATCCTTCAGCCATTTAGGCAATATGCCTGGGCGTAAATTCTTCACCGGTGCGGACACCTTTTCAGTATCCAAATTGACCGGGCAAGACATGGTGGGCGAAGCCTTCAGCACAGGAGGCCGCGGACATGGCACCCTATATTTTTCACTGCTCGCTGGTAAAACCCCGATTCCGCCACCACCCGACAAAGATTTGGTAAACGGCTTGGCAAATGCTGCTGAATACTACATTATCAAGGCCCGAAATCCGAATGACAAAAAGACAACTATCAAAAATCTGCTTGCTGCTTTGGAATTATCTGCCAATTTGGGCATTGAAATTGCTATCACTGGGCAGTGTATCTCGGCTTCAGAAATGCCTTTTGAAGGATTTTCAGCGGATGAAGTGGAGCGTGTTTTCAGTTTGGATGGGGTAAAAAAGATGCTCATTTTCGCTCCACTAAAAAACCTTGAAACCACTGACTCCTGGGAAGGCATTGTAGCCGATAATATCCCCAGCCTCCGGCCTGAGGTTTTCAAT
Source organism: Chitinophagales bacterium (assembly GCA_038327555.1). Taxonomy (GTDB): domain Bacteria; phylum Bacteroidota; class Bacteroidia; order Chitinophagales; family Saprospiraceae; genus M3007. Next base: position 3,327 of record JBBQLD010000049.1, on the reverse strand, counting down.
GTGGCAAAGTTTCCAGACAATTTTGAAGCGGTTGAAGCGGTCTTAAAAAGCCAAAACATCTCATTTTTGCTTTCTGGTTTTAGCGGTGAATTGCTCTCCAAAACAGACGATGCCGATGCAATGGATTTTTCTAATTCCGGCGCGGTCACAATTTTAGGCGGCATTGCCGTGCTTGCAGCAAGTTTCTTCAAAACACAACATGGTGGCGCTATGCCGGATAAAGTTAGAATGCAGCAACTCCTGGGCAACCATTTTCAATCGCTAGACAATGCACTCGGCAACTTTTCCAAGCCCGCTTTTTTCAAAAATTTTTAGCCCAAACAAATTATGAAACCCATACTTTTTTTCTGTTGTTCCCTTGTGCTACCCAATATTTTGCCAGCCCAAACCCTGCTGCAAGACGCGATGGAATTGCGCCAATATTTTGATACCACTGATGTTAAAGACCCGGATAAACGCTTGATATTTATGGGCGGAGCCGTTAGTCCCAAGAAGAGTTCTTTTTTCAGAAAATACATTTCGCCGAATGACACACTCAGTACGGCAACCTTGCAAAAGACCTTTAAGGATAATCCATTTTTAAGAATGGAAGTGACTGATCAGAACATACTTTCTTTTGATATGCCGTTGCGGGGTGTCGATAGTGGAGCAAGCCCGGGTGGAAGCTCTGGTATCGGATCTGGTTCTGGCTTTTCAGTGGCTGGCTTTGCTGACGGCCTCGCTCGTTTTTTGGTGAAAAGAACAAAGCAGGAACTCTCCCAAGCTTTCTTCGATGATTTCAAGGTTAAGGTCGAAACAGATCCTTACTTAAAACATTTTTGCCCTGCTACAAAACAGCACTTGCTACTGGTGGATCAGGATGTGTATCAGTTCAAAGACTATTTGGAAGGGCTGCGCGAATCGTTTATTCTGGATATGACGGCCCTGCCGGGCAATACAGAGGGGTTCCTGCGAGACGATGTTTTATGCCCGGATTGCTCCACAAAGGCAGATGGCAAGGTTATGATTGACTTCTTGCATCTTGCCCAGCAGATGACGGATGGGGAACCGCCGATAGACATGATCGACTACCTTGCAGGTGCCAGTTCGGGCATCCAATCCGCCAAACTGAGCGAGCCTGCGCTTTATGACATGGCCGGAGGCTTGCGCTTCCTCGACCTTGTGTCCGCGTCGCTGCGCAATCCTAATTCCAATGATCCAAAAATGCCTTGGTATACTGGCCGTGAGTTGCGCGAGATGTTCCAGGATCCTAAACTGTTTCGGCTCTATCTGGGTCTTTTATGGCAGCGTGCCGATAAAATCGCTTTCTTGGACAAGGCAGGCACAAAAGCCCAGACTATGCGAAGCATACTTGGCGCAGCGGGTACCAGTCTCGATTTGTTTAAGGCTTGGCGCAATTCATTGGAGTCGCTGGGAGAAACGACCCACGCCTTGCAACGTGCCGTGAGTGCCAGCAGCTCCATTAATCTTGAGGATACGGGAATGCGCAATAACACATTCAGTGCTAGCGATTTTTTTCGTTACTCGCAATCCTTATGCGACCTGATGAAAACCCTGAACCAGACCGGGCGGCAAGTATTACAACGCTCGGACAATCTCATCCCGGAAACCTACATTTCGCTGATGCAGCAATCTAATTCGCTATATTTCAACGTGCGGCAGCGCAACTATACAGGCGCGATCAGTAATGTTATTTTTTGCCTGAACGTGATTGGAAAGGACAAAAAGGAAATTGCCTCCTTGTTGAAATACGCCAATTTCGTAGCTTCCATTGCGGAAGCGAATTCGCCGGAGGAAATTGAACACGCCATTGAACTTTTTGCCCTCCCACCCGGAAGCAGCCGCATGAAAAAACAGCCGGGTCGTTTTGCTGTAGCCCTAAATGCCTATTCGGGTCTGGCTGGTGGTGCCGAACGCTTGGATGGGGACGATTTTACCAAAAGCTTTGGAGCAGTGACTGCGCCCGTCGGGCTGAGTTTATCCTGGGGACTTGGCCATAAAAAGAAAAATGAGGCTGGTGGAACCAAGAATGTCAATTTAGGTAGCCTAGGCTTTTTTATTCCCTTGCTTGATGTGGGTGCTGTAACAGCCTTTCGGTTCAAAGACAATACTTCACAGAACTTACCCGATTTGACTTGGGGCAACATCCTTTCGCCTGGGCTTTACCTCGTGTATGACTTTAAAGGCAAATGGCCGATCTCCCTCGGCTTGGGCGGGCAATCTGGCCCAGGCCTTCGTAAAGTGACGGTAGCAAACGATGTTGTAATCGAAAAAAGCGGGGTTCGATATGGCGCGTTTCTTACCGTAGATATTCCCATTACTTATTTTCATTTAGGAAAAGGAAAAGAGTAGTGCCGCAACCATTTCTCAACATTCATGCTCGTATGTCAAATTCATTTCCAAATCAAAAAACGCTCCTCACATTAAGCCTTGCACTCTTAGTATCTGGCTGTGTTATTTCCCAGAAAAAGGGCGCAACTGCCGGCAAGTTCCCCCAAACCTTTGAAAACATCCGCATCGCCAAAGCAGAAAAGGGCGACCGAATGGGGCCCTGCGAACCTAGTATTTCCGTAAATCCAAAGAACCCACAAAACATAGCGGCTGGCGCGATACTCGACCGCTACTATTGGAGCAATGATGGCGGGCATACCTGGGAGACTGGCAGCCTATATTCCAAATCCTCCGGCGTGTTTGGCGACCCAGTGTTGCTAGGAGATTGGCAGGGTAATTTTTTCTATTCTCACCTCAGCGACCCTGAAGGCAAAGGCTGGTCAAGCGAAAAACTATTGGATCGCATTGTAATCCAAAAAAGCACCGATGGTGGCAAAACTTACGACGATGGTTCTTGGTGCGGGCTTCGGCATCCAAAAGATCAGGACAAACCTTGGCTATGTGCAGAACCCAGTACTGGAAATATTGCCTGTACCTGGACCGAATTCGACAAATACAATTCTAAGGATGTAGAAAAAGACCACAGCCGCATCCTCTTTTCACAAAGTAACGATAGCGGAAAATCCTGGTCAGAAGCCTTGGCAATCAGCCAGTTCGAAGGAGATTGCCTCGACAGCGACAACACGACAGAAGGTGCGGTACCTGCCTACGGCCCCAACGGCGAGATCTATACTGCTTGGTCTTATGGAGAAAAGATCTGGTTTGACCGATCTACCGACGGCGGTAAAACCTGGTTGGATAAAGATATCCTTGTAGCCCAGCAACCCGGTGGTTGGGACATTGAAATACCCGGCATTGGTCGCTCCAATGTGATGCCGATTCTTGTATGTGATCTTTCGGCCAGCTCAAGGCGTGGTACCCTTTATCTCTGCTGGG
>JBBQLD010000048.1:0-16868 GCA_038327555.1 Chitinophagales bacterium | reverse complement strand
AAAAAGCTGACGTTCCAGGATGCACTCAATATTCTGATGGGCAACCAGGATGCAGCAACACGGTATTTGGAAAAAACAACTTTTCAACCGCTATACGCTGAGTTTAAGCCGATTATCCAAACCTCACTTGATAAAGTCAATGCTCGTGAATACTGGAAAACTTCCGTAACGGCCTACAACAAAATGCCGCTCGTGACAAAAACCAACCCCGAACTAGACGATCACGTAACGAAAATGGCGTTGAAAGGCATGTTTGAGCTCGTGCAAAAGAAAGAACAAGGTATTCGTTCCAATGTTGGCCTCCGCAATTCAGCGCTTTTGAAAAAGGTGTTTGCGAAGCAGGACAAAAAATAGGGTGTATTTGAGTATTTGTTGATTTGGTTATTTGAGTACCCAAGCTTGATAACTCGAATAACCAAATCAACAAATCAACTTACAATTCAAAATTTGGCTCCAACAGACTCGCGTCTTCTGCATAAAACTTGTTAATATACTGTATAGCTTCCTCTGGGTCATCTGTCAAGAGGAATAGATCAAGGTCTTCTGCATTGATATTGTGGTGACGCTGGAGCATAATTTCCACGATCCAATTTTTGAGCCCCTCCCAAAATTCCACTCCCATAAGCACGATCGGAAACCGCTGTATTCTGTTTGTTTGAATCAGTGTTAGCACTTCAAACAACTCATCTAAGGTGCCAAAACCTCCAGGCATGGCTACAAATGCCTGAGCATATTTGACAAACATAACTTTTCGTACAAAGAAATAGCGATGCTTTAGGTTGTGATCGGCGGCAATAAAAGCATTGTGATGTTGTTCAAAAGGCAGGTCAATATTTAGGCCAATCGAAGTGCCGCCTTTCATCCAAGCCCCTTTGTTGCCGGCCTCCATGATTCCGGGTCCGCCGCCTGTAATGACGCCATATCCTTCTTCTACAAGGCGAGAAGCCATTTTTACCGCTAATTCATAATAAACGGTGCCGGGTTTTGTTCGGGCTGAACCGAAAATGGATACACAGGGTCCAACCTTATTGAGCACTTCAAAACCGTCCACGAATTCTGCCATGACTTTGAACATAGTCCAGGCGTTTTCACCGCGCTTTTTGGACCATTCTTTTTGTTTTCTAACCGGGCTGGCTTTCTGATCTTGAGGTTCTTTTGCGTCTTTTTCCATAATCTTATAATGTGGTTAATGTAGTCAAGGTGTTTAATGCGGTCAACAGACCAAATTAATCAATTACCTCCACCGTCCAGGCTTCTGCTTTTTCGGCAAATAGGGCTTTGGTCTTGGCCCAGGTGTCGGCAAAAAGTGCGGAAGCGCGGTAGGCCTCCAAAGCCGCCTCGTCGTCCCACATACTTAAGGTGAAAAGCACATTTGGGCAGGTCTTGTTTCGAAGCAATTCCATGTGCTGACAGCCCTCAAAACCGCGAATTTGGGCTTTGCTTTGTTCAAAAACTTCCTCGACAAAGGTCTTTATGGCCTCTTCCCGGAAGGTCATTTTTACGATTCGTTTTATCAAAGTAAAAGCAGTGGTGCCACCACCAGGTTATTGGGCATAACGCCTTTTTCTTAAAAAATTGAATAGCCACCCAAATGCAGCAAGAAAAAGCAGGGGTAACACTAGATTGAGGCCCCGCCAGAAGTTCTGATCCGCTTTGGCTCGAATCGTGTCGAGCAAGCGAAGTTTGACTTCTTTTGAACGCGCCTCGATGACTCCATTGGGCTCGATTAAATATTCTATCGCGTTGATAATGAAATCTTTATTGGCATAGGTGGTTTTTTCAAAACGGTTAAAACCAAGTGGAAGCGTTTGCTTGCTTGCTACATCCCGCACAAAATTTGCGGCCACATCACCGTCACTGACCACCATCATTCGGGTGGGTATGCTGGCTGATTTAAATTCCATTCCGAGTTGCTTCATACCGCTCAACAAATCTTCCGAAACACGATTTTCAAAGGCGGAAGGGAAGCTGCCTTCTAGTAACACCGCTAGATTTTGAGGACCCTTGTCAAATTTGGCTGGATCGGGATCATATTTCAAAATTTCAAAATTAAGCTCTACAGGATTAAACTGCATCCTGCTACGTTGGCTGCTGCGCAACAGCACGGTTTTTCGAATCGGTGTTTTGGTGCGCAGAGTATCCATACTGGATGCAAAGTCGATCTCTACGCGGTCGAGATTTTTTACAATAGGGTGCTTGCTTTCAGGTTGTGCGGCAATGTGGTAGTACCAGTCGAAAAGTTGATATTGGGGAGAATTGCCTACCTGGCCTATTTGAAGGGGTATTTGAGTGCATTGCAAATCCAAGATCACATCAGAATTGATACGCACCCCGTATTTAAACAGCATATCCTCCAATTTCAAATTATAGGGCGTGGAGATAAATTTCCCCCCTAAACTCAAGCTGTCGAGGCTGGCATCCATCTGGTCGAGCAGCCAGAGTATTCGCCCGCCATCCATGGTGTATTGGTCCAGCTTGAATTTGTCTTTTTCCGAAAAAGCCCCACGTGGTTTGGCTACTACGAGCAGCGCGCATGATTCAGCTTTCAACTGCACTACAGAATCTAACGTAATGCGGTCGGTATCATAGAACTGTTGAAGACCACGTTCTAAATCAATAGTTTGCAAGTCATTGAGCTCGCCGTGATTGCGGGTGAACAGGATGATTGGCTTTTGTGGCGTCTTGAGTTTTTTGATGACGTTGGCAAATTTGTATTCCAACAGCGTTACCGAATTGTTGATCACCTCATCCGGCGAAAGCGAGGGCGAGTTATTTTCCAGGAGTTTTACCGTCATTTGGCGGCCATTATAGTGGAAAATCGCTACAGGGTAGATCAATTGTTGCGAACTCTCGCCCATATCGGCTACGCGAAGATTGAAGGGCATGATGCCATCGTCGGCCAGGGATTTGCGGCGCTCGTTTACTTCTTCCACCGTACCCAAAGAGGGGTTTTCAAATTGATAATCAAGGTATCCGCTTTCGGAACGGAAGTCGTCGAGCATTTCTTTGGTTGCCGTCTGAAGTCGCTTGAAGCCGGCGGGAAATTCTCCGTCAAGTAGCACACGCACATAAACACGGTCTTTTAGCCCACGCAAAAGCGTTTTGGTAGGCTTAGTGAGCGTAAAGCGTTTTTCTTCCGTGAGGTCGAGATGGCCGTAAAAAGAGTTGGCTACAATGTTGGCAAACACCAAAATGCCTGCGAACAGGCCAAACTGGAGGAGTGCTTGGGTGCGTCTGGAACGGGACATGGTATGGTGTTGCGGCTTTTTGCCGAAGCGCAAAAGTACGGTACTCTTTATACTCTGTAGGGTACCAGTTACTTTCATCGGTGTTTATTGCAAAATGTAAGACCTTTAGACCACAATAACAGCTTACGAGAAAGGTTTAAAGCGTGTTCATGAATTTTTCAAAAACATAAATACCTATTTTACTTCCGATGTACCAAAAAACAGTAACCCTCGACAACGCCGACCTGGTCTTAATCGAATGGGGCGAAAATTTATCAAACATGACCATCAAAAAAAATGGGGAAGTTATCGGCACCTTCAACAACAAAGACGAACTAAAACAAGGCCGCAGCTTCTCACTTCCTGATCGGAGACAAATCACGGTGGTGTACACTGATTATGGATTAGAAGTGTGGCAAGATGGCAAAGAACTCGTAAGCAAACCATTCAACGATCCGAATGCGCCGCTAGACAGTAACTTGTAGGTATGAATGCGCTTTCCATACTCCCCAGACTACTGCCTGGGCTCTATTTTTTGAGTCTTGTACTGCTGTGTTATCTATTGAAATTCAATGGCCTATATGGTCAGGATGCCCACGAGTATCTACGCCAGAGTGTTGCTATATTTGACCGGTGGCGCGGACAGCCCATTCCTGCGGTTGGTATTGGGGATACGGAATTTGCCGGGGGCTTTCCGCTGGCTGCTGCGCTGTTGCACAGTATTATAGGTGATTCGGTGCTTGCTTTACAAATGGTATCTTGGTTAGCAGCGGTAATTGGGCTTTGGACTTTTGAGCGAATCTTGGCTTTACTCGCGCCAGGCGCTCGGGCGGAGAGCCGTTGGGCTTTTGCCGGATCGGGTTTGGTGTTTGCGCCAATGTTTTTCCGTGCCGGACTGACTAGCATGAGTGATGGACTGGGCTTGGTCTTCGCGCTGGCGACTTTTTTCTTTGGTCTTCGGGCTTTTGAAAACAGCAGAATCAAAGATCTAATTTGGGCAGCAGTGTTTGGTGCCCTGGCCCTCAGCACACGATATGCGCTGGCAGCCTTGTTGTTGCCGCTGGCAATAGCGCTTACTTATTCTTTATGGACTCAAAAAAAATGGAGGGCTTTGGCCCTGGCAGTAGCTGTGGGTAGTCTGGCTTTGTTACCGCATTTCTGGTTAAAGACGGAGGGGGCTGAAAATCCGCTTGCACACTCCATGTTGCGGCATTGGTCGGTCGGAAATTTTTTCCAACGTACTTTCAACAACGAAAACGGCCTTTCGCACTATCCTTTGCCTAATTTCTTGTTCCTATGCTTTCCGCTTGCTCACCCCGCATTTTGTTTAGGGTTGCCAGGGTTGTTTTTCCTTTTTAAAAAGACAGACCTCGTCCTTCCTGCCAAAAAAATCTTGTTGATCAGCATCGTGACCTACCTGATTTTGCTCGGGGGAATTCCGCACCAGAACCTCCGTCATCTGCTCCCCGCCTACGTGCTATTGCTGCTGTTGCTTTTTCCGGCCTGGGACAGATTCTATTGTTATGGCTTCCTCTTTTTTCGCCGATTGACGACCTGGCTTTTGGTCGGAGCGCTTAGTTTGCAGATTTTGTGCTGTGCCAAATATCTCGCGCCTTCACTTGCTCGCAATAAATTAGAAGCTACGGTGGCGGGTCAGTTGAAAATGGTGTTGCCCCCCAATGCCATCGTCTATGCCTTCGATCTTGATGTGGCCATGCGCAGTTATCTTCCCGGGGTTCAATTCAGAAACCTCTGGGAGCGCAGATATCCGGATTTTCCCGCAGGAAGTTTTGTGCTCTTCAATGAAGCATTGCGCTCGCAGTGGCAAGGCCAAAATCCAATTTTAAACTGGGATTTTCTGGAGGCCAACTACACGCTTGAACAGAAAGCAACATTGCCTGAAGGCTGGAATCTGTGGGAAATCGGGAACTTGTAGCTATTTTTCTTAAAAAAAATTTGCTGGCACGGAAAAAACACGGCTCGGAAAAACTTTAACTAGGCATCCGTTCACGGTTTTAACGCATAAGTAATTGATAATCATCGTAGGTTCTTTGAAATATTGGCAAGGCCATTGGTAACCGTTTTCTCAAAAAACAGTACCGATAAATGTGACTTTAATACCCTAAAAAGTCTAATTCTCACTTTTTTGGAAATATTTTTCTGCAAAACAGCCTCACTTTTCTTTTTTGGCAAGCAATTTGAACTAGAAGGAGAAACTGGCATACACACACTAATCAAGACGCAGAATAATACTCCACTCACAAAATCCAAATCCGATCTTTACAATGAAAAATTCAAAATTAATCCCGGCTCTACTTCTTGCACTTGCAAGCATCCTTACCCTGAATGCTCAGGACGCAACGCCTACGTTCCAAGATTTCTTGGCTCAGTTTCCAAAGGCTTCGCTTCCTTACTCCTTCAACGCACAGGATCTGCAAGGCCAACTTGAAACCCGCCCAGCAGTGAAAGCCGCTCGCCTAGGTTGGGATTTTTACCAGTTCCTTCCTGAGTTGGAGCGCAGCGCATCTTACAGCAACATGCCTGTTTGCCCAGAACCAGTAGCAGCTTTCGAGACAAAAGAATACACCGCAGTACTTTACAATATCGCTCGCGGTTTTAGCCGTGGCACGAAGACTTACAGCATCAGCGTATTCAGCAAGCAAGGCGAATACCTCGGCACACACTTCGTGGCTGGCGTAAATCCTGAAACACTTACCGTTGCTACGATCAACGAAACATTGATCGCAAGCGTAAACGAATACAAAGTGAATTGGGAGAGCAACTACCGCGAGAATGGTCACATTGGCAACAAAGTAACTGGCCTCACCTTGGTTGAAAGTGCTAAAGTTGAGTTGGCTACTTCTGGCAACCCAGACCAAATCGAATGGACTAGCCGCGGCTTGAACACCAGCGCTGACATCGCTAAAATCAAATAAAGTTAATTAGAACCTACGATATAGAAACCCCGCTCGGCTTATGCTGGGCGGGGTTTTTCATTTTTACTGGTCTGAAATCAGCCCTGCCGCATTCCTAAGGTAACTGGTTAGGCCGTTTGACTTTTGCCACTAATTTACACTAATTTGTTATCCAAATTAGTGCAATTAGTGGCAAAAAAAATACGTGGAGGCTAAGTAGTTATTCCTTCTTGGACAAAAAGCAGCGAAAAGCAGTATTCCTTTATCTTTGAACCAAACTTTAGCGCTATGAAAAAAATCACACTGCTTCTTGCTCTTACACTGGTTATTCAACAAGGTTTTTCCCAAAGAAATTTTGGCAAACTGATTGGCGGTATCGAAATGGCCTTTGATGTGCGCCAATTGACCAAGGGCGAAACCCCTCGATTTATCCCTAGTTTTCAGTTGGAAGTGCCGATTGAATCGTTTGCCTTTGGCCTGGGTATCGGGCGTAAATATTATCAAGCGTATGAGTACCCGGTTTTTGCCGGACAAGTGATTCAAAAAGAAGTAAATGGTGTGCTGGTTACGCGATACAAATCAAATATTCGCAACTTCGATCCAGCCTACTGGACGGTGCCCATCAAGGCTGAAATACGGGTGCACCGTTGTCAATGTGTCTACTTGCAGGCGGGAGTGACCTTCGACTTTTTGGACGCAAGCACACCGGATCGCCTCGTGTTCAGTGGTGCGGAATTGGACTTCCAATCGTTCAATGAATTCAGGCATGAGCAGCTTTTTAAAAAGCGCACGACGAGTTATAATTTTGGAATAGGATTCAATTTGTTCCGAACCAAGGGCTTTCGACTTATCGCTCGACCGTCCATTATTTGGAGCGAAAACCCGGAAATCTACACAGAGGCGCCTAAGTTTATTCCTACGTTGCGCATGAATTTTGGGGCGCAGTTTGCGATTATTCGATGATTAAGGAAGGGGTAAATACGCCTTGTTCCCGGCGTACACCAAAAACACTCCCGGCAGTTTTTCCAAGGTCTTTTTCCCCGACTTTTTCCAATCCTTCACAGAAAGTGTTCGGATGAACTCTGCTTCCCCAGAGAGGTCTTGTGCCACCCCAAACAGCGTGCTGGGCTGCAAGGATTCCAGGGCTACTTCCAGCACCATCTGGGAGCGATAGGGAGTTTCAATAAAAATCTGGGTTTGGTCTTGCTGTCGAGAAAGATTTTCCAAACGACGGAGTTCTTTGGCAAGTTCTGGGCGTTTGGGCGGGAGGTAACCATTGAAACTGAATCGTTGTCCATTCATACCGGACGCCATTAGGGCCAGCAAAATGGAGGATGGCCCCACCAGCGGCACTACTTTTACCCCTTCCCGGTGCGCAAGCGCCACAATAGCGGCACCAGGGTCAGCTACACCAGGGCAGCCTGCTTCAGAAAGTAACCCAACGTCTTTACCTGACTTCACAGCATCCCGGAAAACCAACTCAGCTTCTTCAAGATCCTGATTGTCAGGCAATTCAACAAAGACCATCTCCTGAATGGGTCGAGCAGGGGCCAGGCTTTTGATGAAATGCCTTGCCGTTTTTGCCCGTTCCACGATAAAAATTTCCAAGTTCCGCGCAATTCCCTGCGTATATGGCGGCACAGTATGCAACGCGTTTTCAGCGATAGGGCAGGGGATTAGGTAGAGTGTTGGCATAGTGCTTTAATTTTGACAAAATAAACAGGATTTCACCCCGCTCCATCCTGTTTATGCTGTAAATCCTGTCAAGAAATAATACTTGTGAAACAGTCCATTAGCCTGGAACAGTCTCTTGTTTATCCGCTTAGTCCCCGCTTTTCCGCCCGCGCATATAAAACCACAACGCACCAAAAGCTACGATAAGAATTAGGGGGAAGATAACCAATTTACCCAGGGTCTCTTGTCCGGCAATGAGTTCGGCAGCAGGGCCGGTAAGGCCGCTCGCCTCAGCGGTTTTCATGGAACCATCAATCCAGCCACCTACGATGGGCTGCAAAAGTCCGGTGGCAAACATACCCATGCCACCCATAACCGACATCCCTAACGCACCAGATTTTGGAATATATTCTCCGGTGAATCCCAACATGGTAGGCCAGAAATAGCACACGCCCACGGCAAAAAGAATGGCGGCAACATAGGTCATCCCGCCAGTCGTGTGGCCAAGTAAATAAATGCCTACAGCTGCCATAATCGCGGAGCCCCAAAGCACACCGGTTGGGTTGAAACGGTGAATCACAGGTCCTGCATAGAAACGACCAACGGCCATCAAACCCGTGGTGAGCGCCAAAATGATCATCGGCTCTGCGCCGGAAGATTTTAGCAAAAGCCCTACCCATTGTTGGGTACTCAATTCGGTGTTGGCCGTGAGTACCATGCAGGCAAGCATAAACAAGTATAACGGGTTGAGCATTCCGCGGAGGTTGTCGCTGAGCTTGGCTTGACCGGCTGCGGCGGCTTCAGGGAACTTTTGACCCCAAAAAAGGAATGCATAAATCAAGGTCGGGATGAGCATAACGGCAACTTGTACCTGCCAGGACATACCCATTCCTGTGATCAATTGAGAGATCAAAGAACCGAGGAAAATGCCGCCAGGAAACCATACGTGAAAGCGGTTTAGCATGGTGGTCTTGTTGTTCGAAAACATGGCTGCAATCATCGGATTGCAGGCGGCTTCCACGGAGCCGTTGCCGAAGCCAATGAAGAAACTAGACACCAATAATACTTCATAGCTGCCAGCAAAAATGGTACTCAAAATGCCGATCAAATGGCAAATGAACGCAATCCAGACCATACGTTTTGGCCCTAATTCGTTGTAAAGCAATCCACCTACGATGGTAGCGATTGGGAAACCAATGCCTAGGACCATTTGATTAATGAGGCCAAGTTGGTGGCCATCGAGGCCAAGTTTGTCGCGCAGTTCGTTCAAAATGCCTGCGCGAATGGCAAAGGCGAAGGCTGTAGTAACAAGGGCAAAACAAGAGGCCGTGAATAGCCTGGAAGGGTGGAAGTTGTTCATGTACGTCAGGTGTTTCGTTTTAAATGACGGCCAAAAGTAGAAAAGCCCGAATCTCTTTGCTTGAATTCGGGCTTTTCTTCAAAAAATTATTTCTCTGTTACAGGGCTTTCAAAATATTCCGCACCAAACCAGGTCCCTCATAAACCAGTCCGGTATACACTTGCACCAAATCTGCACCAGCTTCCAGTTTTTCTTTTGCGGCTTGGGCCGAATTGATGCCGCCCACCCCGATGATGACGACTTCTTTGCCCAGTTTTTGCCGCAGGTAACGAATAACCTCGGTGGCTCGCGCGCAAACGGGCATGCCACTCAGCCCGCCCATCCCAATTGCTGCAATTTGGGTTTCCGGAGTTTTTAAATCGCTTCTAGAAATGGTGGTGTTGGTCGCGATCACCCCAGTCAAGGCTGTGGCACGCACGATGTCTGCAATATCATCCAATTGACTGTCTGTAAGGTCGGGAGCGATTTTCAACAGGATAGGCTTGGGTGTTTTTTGTGCCCGGTTTTTAGCTTGCAATAGGTTTAAAAGTCGGGTAAGCGGCTCTTTTTCCTGCAATTCACGGAGACCCGGCGTATTGGGTGAGCTTACATTGACTACAAAATAATCGACCCAGGGAAATAATTGCTCAAAGCAAATCAGGTAGTCATTCACCGCTTCCTCATTGGGTGTAGCTTTGTTTTTACCTATATTTCCACCAATGATTAGGCCATTTGGCATCCCTTTTTTGCGGAGCTGTGCCAAGCATTCAGTGAGTGCGTCTAGCCCTTCGTTGTTGAATCCCATGCGGTTGATCAGGGCCTCGTCTTGGGGCAGGCGAAACAAACGAGGTTGTGGATTTCCTGCTTGTGCGATTGGGGTGACCGTGCCCACTTCGACGAATCCAAAACCCAGACAAGCCAGGCCGGGTATGTGTTTCCCGTCTTTGTCAAAACCAGCTGCCAGGCCAACCACATTTGGAAAGCTCAAGCCCATTACCTGCTTTTCAAGGCGTTTGTTGGGAAGACAAAACATGGATCGCATGAACCAACGCGTTGGCGGGAATGCCGCGGCAAGGTCGAGCAACTGGAAGGTGACCCGGTGCGCAGCCTCAGGAGATAGCGCAAAAAGAAGTGGTTTGAAAATTGAATACATGGGGCGCAAAAGTCCGAAAAATCAGCCACATGCCCGTTATTCAATGACTGTAAATTCCTGCTCCGTCATTGCCGCGCCATTCACCACAATACGCAGGGTGTGAGGGCCCGCATAATGCTTCCGGGTGGTAAAATCTTGAAATCTTTGATGCCGTGCAATGTTTTCCAGTTGCTCGCTTTTTATTTCTAATTCCTTGATTTTAAATATCTTAGAAGAGATTTTTCCTGAAAGGGTTTGATAGTCAATGCCATATTCAAGGCGAATTTGAGCCGGTTCATTTGCTGTGTTTTTTATTGAAAAAGAAAACTCAAGCCGCCCTCCAATCGAAACTTTTCCCGATACCTGAAAGTTTGAAATTTCAATTCCTTCCAACCCTTTTTGGAAGCCAAAATGCGCCAGTGCAACGGCATTCCCCTTTTTCAACAAGCCACGACAGGCATGTCGCACGATCCAATCTGTTTCTGCCGATTGCCCAAGCCAGCGTTCCGCAATGCAAAGCACAAGTTCGGGATGGTCTTTGGCGATGTCGTTCAGGTTGTTGGCCACCGAGCGCCGAACTGTCTCGGAAGGATCGTTTTTCAGGTTTTCAAGGATGGGCAAAATGGGAGATGGGTCTCGTTTGAGCATCGGCACACCCATGCCCCAGGGCAATCGGGGACGAATGCCTTCGCTGCTCAGTCGGCGCACCATAGCACTCGGGTGCTTAGACCAAAGGAGCATTTGGGCGCACATTCGTTCATAATAACGCAGGAAAAAGGGGCGTACGGCAAATTCGGCACTACTCCATTGGGTGAGTATTTCGAGGGCTGGGATAGCATGGTCTGGGTAGTCAACACCGTGCGCTTCAACAAAGTCGGGCAAAAAAATGTATACAAAAGACATTTTCTCCCCCTGCCGATGGAGGTAACGCTCGGTTGTTTTGGTCACGAAATTCAAGGCTACCGGATAATCAGGTGGCAAATTTACACGAAGCATATTGCTAATGTGGCGTACACGTTGTTTGAGTTCGAGGGATTCCCAGTTTTTATCAAATACTTGATTTAGAAATGTTTGTGTGGGAAATTCTCTCCAGACCTGATGGATTTCGAGCGCAAAAGGTTCGATGAGGCTGCGGGAGAAAAGATTTTTTAGTGGTTCTGCCATAGATAATTGAGTTGTTATTTACCCGTTCCTAAGCAGAGGCCTGGGCAGAGAAGTTGTCTTTAATCGGTACTAAGGTTTAGCAGGTCCGCCATATTTTCCAGACCAATCAAACATTTCTGCCAGCACATGCAATACACTCTCCCGAGCGCGATATCCGTGACTTTCATGGGGTAAAAGCACCAAACGCGCGGTTCCGCCATTGCCCTTTATCGCCTGATACAAACGCTCGGATTGGACCGTGAATGTGCCAGGATTATTATCGGCTTCTCCGTGAATGAGCAGGAGTGGCTTTTTAATTTTGTCGGCAAAATTAAACGGCGAAACGTTCATGTAAATATCCTTCGCTTCCCAAAAAGAACGCCGCTCGCTTTGAAAGCCAAAGGGGGTGAGTGTGCGGTTGTAAGCACCAGAACGTGCTATCCCATAGGCGTAATCATCGCTGTGCGCCAATAGATTAGCGGTCATAAATGCACCGTAGGAATGGCCTCCCACCCCTACTTTTTTACGGTCAATAATCCCTAGGGAGTCCAAAAAGTCAATGGCCGCCCGGCCAGATGCCGTAGCTTGTTCGAGGAAGGTATTGTTCATCGTTTCCGGGTCGCCCACAATCGGGATCGTAGCGTCCATTAGTACAGCATAACCCTGGGTAACAAAGAATAAGGGCGAGTCATTGCGGTAAAAAGTAAAAGTATTATCCGTGACACGCACCTGACCTGCTGTGCTTTTGTCAGAATATTCGAGTGGGTAAGCCCAAAGAAAAAGCGGGAGTTTTTGGCCTGGTTTATAATCTACGGGCAGATACAGCGTGCCCGAGAGTGGCACACCATCTGGACGGGTATATTTTACCACTTGTTTTACAACATCGGTGAGTTGTGGGGCTGGGTCGGTGAAACTGGTTAATGCGTTCCGCGATTGATCCGAGAGATTGACCATGAAAAAGTTAGGAACTTCGGTTTTGCTTTGGTAGCGGGTTAAAATTTGTTCGCGGCCCTTGCCTGCAAAAGCGATGAACTCTTCAAAGGTCTTGTTCCCGGATTCATAGATGGTTTGCTTTTCCCGTGTTTTCAGGTTGATCTTATCTAACCGCGGGTATTGACCATCGTCAGATGCGCCGTCAGCGTTGTAGTAGAGCCAATCGCCGTCTTGAACGACGACCCAATCCCCATTCGGGAGGCGGTCGTAAACGGGGTTTCCGGGGTTAGCATAATCGTCGTTCGTACTCAGGTCAAATAGCGTGTCCTTCAACGTAGGGTTTTGTAAATCAACATGGTAGGTCGTAATCCAACGGCGGTCGCGGTCAAATTCAGACAAAAGTCCGGCATCTCTCGCGGCCAGCCATTCAAAGCCTGAATAGCGATGTTTTGTTTTCAAAATTTCACGGGCGTCACCTAAAAAAGGCACATCAAGCAACATGATTTTATCGCGGAAATCGGCTTTTTTCTTCGGGTCGCCACCATCCAAAGCTTCTACCCAAATCAGGCGAGCATCATAGTTCGGCTGCCATTCTAATGCGCGTGGGCCGACTACTGTTCCTTGGCGGGGTATTTCATCTGTTACTGGAAATTCAACCACCTTGCGAATCACTTTCCCGGTTCGGTCCCAGAGTTCCGTTTTTCGCGAAAAGTTGTTGTACTGTACACGGTACGAAAAGGGCTTCTGTAATTGGGTCGCCAGCATATATTTTTCATCCGGCGACCAATCAAATGTTACATAAAGCCCTTGATTTCCAAGTGTTTGCATCTTACCAGAATTAACCTCTACAAAGGCAGGTTGGCTGCTGCCATAGTATGCGAAAAGGATTTCGTCGTTCTCGTTTTTCAGCAAATCCTGGTAGGTCATCACCTGAGAAACCTTGCCTGAAGTCTCCTCTATGGAAGGCCCGATAGGCACTACGACTGCACTTGGGGCAGGGCCACGGCCGTTTGGAATTGTACGTACAAACAATCGCTCGCTGTCTTCGAGCCAGGCGAACGCGCCTCCCAGCACATCGTTTAGGAAGAAATTGCCCAATCTTTTACTCTTCCCAGTGTACGTATCAGCCATCCACAGCTGCACACCATCCGCCACATCGACGGCAAATGCCAGGCGTTTGCCATCGGGCGACCACATCGGAATTCCAGCTAAGCGACCAATCTTGGGCAGCTCAATTGCCACCTTTTTTCCTGTAGAAAACCATTGTACTTCGTAGTCCGTGTACTCCGTAATCCGCTGACGGGCATTGATTTGTGGGTTAACACGAATCCCGCCAAGTTTCAAAAATACTTGTGCCAGTGTGGCGATGCCAGGATTGGGATTGTAGTTGGTAAGCACAAGCGCATCTCGGGTAGGGCTCATACTCACCTGTGGGGTGGGCTTGGCTTCTACGATGGCGGCCACATCGGCAGGGGGGCGGCGATAGTTGTTGTTTTGAGCAATGCCTTGCAGGGCGCAAAACATTGCAGCAAACAAAAGAATGGCGTAGGCAGGTTTATTTTTTTTAAAATTCATAACTCAAGGTTGTAGGATGAAAAGCCCGTAAACGTATGATTTGTTCCTGTTATCAAGCCGCATTTCTAGATTAACGTTGCCAAATATTTGACCTTGAGCGCTGGTTTAAACCTGCCCGAAAAATATTTTTGTACAGAAAAAAGACGCTTTGGAAACAATTATTCTGTGAACCCTCAAAATATTTTGATTATTTTAGAATAAATTTTTTTTAGTTCTCCCAAAGCTAAATACCTTTGTCTCCTTAAGAACGAGCAAATAATAACTTGTTACCCGTTCCTTATTCACAAGGTTTTCTTATTCGTCAACTCTACTATTTTATGGCTGTAAAATACCCGGTCAAAGTTACCCAGACCACCCAGTCTAAGCTCCCCTCCGTTGACTTCAATAACTTGCCGTTTGGCAAGGTGATTTCCGACCACATGTTTGTCGCGGATTATGATGGCAATCAATGGACCGACTTTCGGATTGAGCCTTTTGGCTTACTCGACATTTCTCCTGCAAATCTTGCCCTGCACTACGGCCAAAGTATTTTTGAAGGTATGAAAGCCACCAAAATGCATGGCGAACCCGTATTGTTCCGGCCAGAAATGCACGCCCGTCGTTTTAATGTATCAGCAGAACGCATGTGCATGCCAGAAATTCCTGAAGACCTTTTTGTACAAGCATTGAAAATGTTGGTTGACTTGGATCGGAATTGGATCCCAGCCATGGAAGATCACGCCCTGTATATACGCCCATTAATGTTTGCTACCGATGAGTATTTCGGTGTGCACACTTCCGAACAGTACCGATTTATTGTATTCACAGGCCCTGTTGGCCCCTATTACCCGAAGCCCATTAAACTATGGGTCGAGGAAGTCTTCACCCGTGCTGCCCAAGGTGGTGCAGGTGAGGCTAAATGCGCTGGTAACTACGGCGCATCCCTCCTCCCGGCCCAGCGTGCGAAAGCTGCTGGTTACGACCAAGTAATGTGGATGGATGCTGTGGAGAAAAAGTACGTGCAAGAGGTGGGTACCATGAACCTGTTCTTCGTGATGGACGGCAAGGTAATTACCCCAGCAACCACAGGGACTATTCTTCGGGGCATTACCCGCGATTCTTTTGTTACGCTCCTGAAAGAATGGGGCTACACCGTAGAAGATCGGCTGCTTAGCATTGCTGAAATCGCTGACGCTTATTGGCGCGGCACGCTTCAGGAGTGTTTTGGTGCTGGAACCGCAGCGGTGGTGAGCCATGTGAGTGAAATAACCTGGCGCGACCGCAAAATTCAATTGCCAGAAGTGAATCAAACCAATTGCCCTGTGGGTACCCGCTTGAAAAAGCACATCAACGAGTTGCGTATGGGCTTGCAGCCTGACGTACATGGTTGGTTGGATAGCTGCGAAAACTCCGGCTTGGATCTGTATTTGGAGCAGGAAATGGGAATGGTGGCGTAATTTAGCCTCCCTTCGCGCTACAGCAGGTAAAAAGGCTGCTCATGTTGCTTTGCTGCTGAAACTCACCCGGTGCCTCGGCGTCCCCGGGTGTGTTTCAGCAGCAAAGCAACATGAGCCAAAAGGTTTTGAAAAAGACTATATGCCGCGCTCTAATTAATTAGAGCGCGGCTTTTTTAATCCCAAGCCCCATCCCAAAAAATTCGGCATAGCTTCCCCCCAGGTCTCCGGCTCGTGCCGCCCATTTTCAATTTCCAGATAACGGATATTTTTTTCGGAAATACCCTTTTCACGTAAGGCGCGAATAAGGTCAAGGGCATCGTCAATGGAATCAATGATGCCGTTGTTGTTACGGTCTTCTTCCTCGTCGAGGGTACCGCATTGAAACCAATACCGCTGATTGGTATCAAATTTTGCTGATTTTTGAATGATCTCATGCATGATTCGATCCGCATCAGGGTCTTCAATGCGAACATTCATGGAGCGCCACCAAAGCGAGCCTGAAAATATGCCCGCTACCCCAAAAACTTCCGGATGTGCCCAAACGATGTCTAATGCAGAAAGCCCACCCAGGGAAAACCCGGCGAAGACATTGTCTTCAGGTTTTGTTGACACAGAAAACTGCTCACGCAATTGTGGCAGCAACTCCTCCAAGATAAATTGAGTGTATTTAGACGCGAGGTCGCCACGGCCCTTGTAATCTGCTCGCTCTGCAGTGCCATATTCGCGTATGCGGCGTTCGGTACAATGTATGCCAATGGCGATGAATGGTTTGGTGGTTTGATGCACGGATATATGCTTCAAAATTTCGGCAAAACCCATTCGGGGCAAATCCTGCCCATCATTGAAAAGTACAAGCGGAAGTTTTTGTCCCTTTGATGGATCGTAGTCTGAAGGCAAATAAGCATCATAAACAAAATCCCGCGCCAGGATCGAAGACTGAAATAGAAAGTGGTGAACGGAAGGCTCGGTTTGAGTTCTGGAGTGGCCCAGAATTTTGGCCACGGTTTTTTGAAAAAAATTCATGTCTGAAAATAAACCAGGGGTCAAACAAGTGGGGATATGTCAAAAGGGTCTGACTCAAAAATGGGGTAAAATTTTGTTTTGTATTCTTTGGCGAAAAACCTCATCGGTTTTTAAAACCTAGCGTATGTACACAAATGCAAAGCTGAACATGTTTGTCATGTCGCAGCGCAGCGCAGACATCTACACAAGCCAAGAGACTTCGAAATCTCTTTTAAATAAAGATGGTTTCATTGGTAAACGAAGCATTTTTATTGGACTTGGGTTGTGTGGATGTCTTCGCTGCGCTGCGACATGACAAAGTAGAACTAATTGCCTAATTCTCTCTTTTTTTTGTCCTTAGGTACATTGGGTACAATTTTTTCCGGGCTATTCGCCGCTTCCCAAGCCACATAGAATGCAAGTTGAGCGCGTTTGGCCAGCGCTTCAAAATTGATCTTGTCTGCAGTGTCCGTTGGGCGATGATAATCAGGA
>JBBQLD010000047.1:0-17348 GCA_038327555.1 Chitinophagales bacterium | reverse complement strand
AAATTAAGCCCCAAGCCATTCCCAAAGGCATTCCATTTACAAACATCCAGGCGGCATTCCAGGGGAACGGCGTAACAGCAAAACCCAACAAAGACACCATCGCAATTCCCACCAGACCTATTAAATAGGCGCTGCGCCGTTCTGGGGTCATGCTCGAAATAATTCGAATACCAATGAATTTGGATAAAGCATACCCTGCTACCTGGGCGGTCACTAAAACGATTTTAAACTGAATGCCCCAAAGCGCTAAATCTGCATAAGTACCTGCTGAAAAAGGCTTCCGAAAAGCATAAATACAGCAGTATGCAACGAAGGAAAACAGGCCTGCAACTGCTACAAAAACAGCCGGAGAGGCCGTGGCCATCCGACGTGCAAAGGATTCTGAATGAAGCATGATGTGGCCGTTCGGTGTGAAGAACGGCACAATGATAGGTCTGCAAAAACCTGCTTATCAATTGCATACACAAACACAACCATAACTTAACCCCAGCTTAACCTGCTTCGCTTTTTCTTTGTGGCGAAGTAAATAGTGTGTAAAGCCCATGTTTCTGAGACCATACCGACCTGCTGACAAAAGACATTTGCAGCAATTATTCTTCGACACGGTACATACCGTGAACGTCCGCGACTTTACGCCTGAGCAATTAGCGTTTTGGGCGCCAGAAGAACCCAACCGCGAATTTTGGGCTAAACTAGATGCTCAACATTGCTTTATCGTAGAATATCAGAAAATCATAGTAGGCTTTGCCAGCCTTTCAGCATGTGGATTAATAGATTTTCTCTTTGTGCATAAAGATTTCCAAGGCCGGGGAATTGCCAGCACACTACTCAAACAACTGGAGCGGATTGCCCGAAAAAAAGGACTAACACATTTGTCCGCAGAAGGAAGTATTACCTCGCTGGGCTTTTTTGAAAAGGTAGGTTTTCGAATGATCACAGAAAATCGAAAAATGCTGAATGGGGCTGAATTTCGCAATTTTATCCTGGAGAAAGCACTTCCACAACCCTCCACAAACTACACCTAAACTTAACGCTCTCTTAATTTTTGTCCCGTTACATTTGCCTGAAAATCAAGGTACAATGTCAATAAAAACACCAATTAAACTCGTCATGTTCGACATGGCGGGTACTACCGTCCGGGACAATGACGAGGTACTCTTTTGTTTTGCAGCTGCCTGCAAGCAAGAAGGTCTGATGGTCGAGGATAAACGCCTCAATGCACTCATGGGCGTTTCAAAACTCGAAGTATTTCAGATTCTATGGCGCGAAGTGCTCGGAAAGGAAATCGAGGAACAAACCATAGCAACTAAAGCACATCAAAGTTTTCTGGCTTTCCGCAAAATTTTGGAAGACTACTATCGCAGTCATCCCGTGGTAGCTACTGAAGGTGCGCTGGAAGTATTTGAATGGTTGCGCCAACGCGATATTAAGGTGGCACTCAACACGGGTTTTTACCGAATCGTCACCAATATTATCCTTAATAAATTGGGCTGGCTGGCAGGTTTAAATCCTCAATATATGGGTGGCACAGGCACCATCATTGACTTTTCTATAGCCAGTGATGAAGTGCCGCTGGGCAGACCTGAGCCTTTTATGATCCAAAAAGCTATGGCAATGTTTGGGCTCACAGACCCTAAACAGGTGCTCAAAGTTGGGGATACCCCCGTCGATTTGGCAGAAGGTAGGAATGCCGGTTGCGCTGCTTCCCTTGCAGTGGTAAACGGAACCCACACCAGAGCTGAATTAGAGGTTTTAGATCATGATGGATTGCTGGGATCTATTCGGGAATTGCCGGAATGGTTGGAACAACATGGATTGATATAACTTAGGAGGATTTACCGCCTAATCATTTTTTATTGCTCAAAATCTCCCTACAAATATGCGTTCACTACTTACTTTTATACTCGCACTGCTTTTTTGCACTGCCTTAATTGCGCAACAACCCGGCAAACAAAAAGACCGCGCTAAATCCATGCTCTTGCCTACAGGCTGGTCACTCTCGCCAGCAGGAAAGTCTTTACCACTAGGTGATTTGCCGCTGAACATAGCGGTTTCACCAGATAAAAAATACCTGGCCGTCACCAATAACGGGCAAGGGAAAAATTCCCTTCAGCTTATTCATGCAAAAAAGGGCAAAGTGCTCCAATCCTTCGAAATCCCGGTTGCCTGGCTTGGCCTTGCCTTTAGCGATGATTCCAAAACGCTTTATGTGTCCGGCGGCAATAGCAATGCCATTTTGCGGTATACAGTTGAAAATGAAAAACTGAGCTTACGAGATTCCCTGATTTTGGGCAAACCCTGGCCAGTGCGCATATCTCCAGGTGGGTTGTGTGTAGACGATCAGCGCGGCTTACTATATGTTGTAACGAAAGAAAATCACAGCCTCTACGTAGTAGATACCCGAAGTAAAGCCATCGTTTACCGCGATTCAATTGGAAAAGAACTCTACACCTGCGCCCTTTCTCCCGATCGAAAACAACTTTACCTCACGCACTGGGGTGGCAACGAATTGGTCGTTTGGAACACCGAAACCCGAAAAATCAAAACCCGAATTCCAGTAGGCGACAACCCGAACGATTTGATTGTCAATAAAAAGGGTACCCTGGCTTATGTCGCTTGTGCGGATGATAACGCTGTGAGCGTAGTAGATTTAGTTCAGAATAAAGTGGTGGAAACCTTAGTCGCTACCCTCTACCCAGACGCGCCTACGGGTTCGACCTCCAATAGCGTCGCCCTTTCTTCTGATGAAAAAACGCTTTACATCGCTAATGCAGACAACAATTGCCTGGCTGTATTTGACGTGTCAGCACCGCAGCAAAGTCGCTCCCTGGGTTTTATCCCGACAGGCTGGTATCCCACCTGCGTTCGAACTGTTGGCAAATCAGTTTACGTAGCCAATGGTAAGGGCTTTTCATCCTTCCCTAACCCGGAGGGTCCAAATCCAATTGGCAAAAAAACAAAGGCGAATTACCAAAAAGGAGAAGAGGAGAACGATCAATATATCGGTGGCCTAATGAAGGGTACTATGAGCATCATTTCCAAACCAAATGAAAAAGCCTTGGCCGACTATTCCCGGCAGGTTTATCGCAACTCGCCCTATACTAAAGAACGTGAAAAATTGGCCGCTGGTGAACCTGGAAACCCCATCCCTCAACGCGTAGGAGACCCATCGCCCATCAAATACGTCTTTTACATCATCAAGGAAAATCGCACTTACGACCAGGTTTTGGGGGATCTTCCAGCTGGCAATGGAGATACTTCGCTCTGCCTTTTTCCAGAAAAAATCACGCCCAATCATCATGCGCTGGCAAGTGATTTTGTGTTGCTCGACAATTTCTACGTCAGTGCCGAAGTCAGTGCCGATGGGCACAACTGGAGCACTGCTGCCTATGCCAATGATTTCACAGAAAAGACCTGGGTGACCAGTTACGGTGGTCGGGGCGGTGATTATGTGTATGAAGGACAAAACCGCATAACTTGGCCCAAAGGTGGATTCATTTGGGATCACTGCAAACGGTTGGGGATTACCTACCGCACCTACGGCGAATTCGCCGATGATTTCAAAGCCAATATTCCGGCAATTGAGGGACACTATTGCCCCTATTTTTCCTCTTGGGACACTTCGGTCAAAGACACCACTCGGGTATCGCAGTGGAAGCAGGAGTTTGATTCTTTGGTCAATGCCAATTCGCTGCCACGATTGAGTACCCTCCGGCTTATCAATGACCATACGGAAGGACTCCGGAAAGGCTCCCCTACCCCATTTGCGCAGGTAGCTGACAATGACCTTGCTTTCGGGTTGTTTATCGAACACCTTTCCCAAAGCCCGGTTTGGAAGGAATCTGCTGTTTTTGTGCTCGAAGATGACGCTCAAAATGGCGCCGATCATGTGGATGCACACCGTTCGATCGCTTACGTCGTCAGCCCGTATACGAAGCGGAATTTTGTGGATCACACGATGTACTCCACCAATTCCATGCTCCGAACCATGGAGCTTATTTTGGGAATTCCGCCCATGAGCCAACACGATGCAGCTGCTACGCCTATGTGGCGTTGTTTTTCAAAAGTCCCAGATCTTAGGCCCTACAAAGCATTAATTCCTTCCGTAAATCTCGATGATCGGAATGCAGCAGTAGACAATGACCTGCAACGCCGCTCAGATGCCTTCGACCTGTCGGGTGAAGATAGGGTGCCAGATCTGGAGTTCAACGAAGTGTTGTGGAAAATTATTAAAGGCGAAAACACAGAAATGCCCGCACCCAGAAGGGGGGCATTTCTGCACTACTCAGAAGCGGAAGAAGAATGAGTTAACAGTACATATCGTATGCAGCCCGAAGGTTGTCTGCAATGATCTGAGCAGAGCGACCCTCAATATGGCGACGCTCTAGCATGTGTACCAGCTGGCCATCTTTAAACAACGCAATGCTGGGCGATGAAGGTGGGTAAGGCGCCATAAACTCGCGGGCTTTTGCTACAGCATCGGTATCCACGCCTGCAAAAACAGTGTAAAGCTTCACAGGGTGCTTGCCATTATCCAGCGAAAGTTTAACGCCTGGACGAGCCATAGCAGCCGCGCAACCACATACGCTATTTACAATCAACAAGGCTGTGCCTTCTTGATTTTCAAGAACTTGTTCTACTGCATCGGGTGTGCTGAGTGCTTCGAAACCATAGTCAGTCAAATCCTGAGCCATGGGAGAGGTAAGTGCTATTGGGTACATAAGTTGAATCGTTTCAAGTTAAAAGTTGCAAGCTCAATACTCCGTTTGAATTGTTCCAGCGGGTTATAGATTGAGCTTTGAGGAGGCAAAAGTAAAGTGTCTCAAGGTTTCCATTCAAAAAAAACGAAACCATTTTTTCGGTAAATTTCCTTGATGTATGGAAACTGAGGCAAAGGATTCAATCGATTGATCTTGGCTACAAAATAAGTCGGCTTGGTAGGTTTACTGTAATACATCCCTGGAAGATCATCCAAGGTTTTGTCAGGGCCCGGATCTCGTTTGTCCGCGTAAAAAAGGTGCGCATAACTTTTAAAGCCGACCGGTTTGATGAAGCAATCCTCATTGGCTTTGCTTTCATAAAATTCGATGGCTGCGCGTTGGGAATAGCCTTCAATATTACACATGAAGAAAAGCAGGGTTCCGCCCACAAAAATTGCCCCACCTGCGAATACCACCTGAGCTGTTTGCCAGGCTCGTTTTTTTATCCAATAATAAACCCCTGCTACACTTGATACGACCAGAACCAAGCCCGGTATTCCTTGCCAGAGTTCCCACTTTACATCGGCCTCAAGATTAGCTAAAGCAAATGGGTCAGCAGCAAAAAGCGGTTTGATTAAGTCTAGGTTTTGCCCAAAAAATGGAAGGACAGCTACGGCCAAGCCTAGTATAATGCCCAGTGTTGGGAGTAACCAAGTCGTTACTTTAGGTAGTACGTCCCATTTGATGGCTCGCCATAAAGTAACTGATCCTAAATAAGTTAGCGGAAAATAGCACAACGATGAGTAATGCAAAATTTTAGTCTTTACCAGGCTAAACAGAATCAGTACCACCCAGAAGAGCAGTTGCATCCAGGTACCAAAGTCTGAGCGCAGGCAAGAGGCCAGAGCATGGGTCTCCAGCGCCTCTTCTTCACATTCACCATCGCCCCAAAGGTTTGGAATAGCGAAAACGGAGGCAGGGAAACACCCCAGTAATAATACGACAAAGTGGTAGCCAAAAAAGCCGCCATGACCAGCATCTTCAGTGCTGAAAAGTCGAATTTGATACGTCAAAAATTCTTGTACAAACCACGGGCCATGCATCCACACTTCTATCCCAAACCAAAGCAAAGCCGCTACACAAGCCGACAAAGAAAAATAGGTCAAATGAAGCCAATACCCTTTGCCTTTGAAGCGATATTTGGCCCAATAGAGCATCAATACCAGCATCACGATCAGGAAGGCAGTAGGGCCTTTGGTCAAAATAGCCAGTCCTATCAAGAAGCCGCCGACCAACAAATGGCCGTACCGAACCCAGAAAGACTGTGTTTTTTGTTGGGAAAAGAACCTCCAGCGAAATTCGATGAATCCATATAATCCCGTAAAAATGAAGAAATTGAACCAGGGATCAATGATTCCACTGCGAAAATAAAGGTGGGGCAGCAAACTGCCTAGCCAAGCTAAAGCCCAAAGCCAGCCGAACATTCGGTCATGCAGGCGGTTACCAATATGAAAAACGAGGAGTAGTGTAGCCCAACCACAAAGGGCATTAGGAAAACGAGCGGCGAATTCATTTACGCCAAACACCTTCATAGAAAGTGCTTGCATCCAAAGAAACAAGGGGGGTTTTTCCCAAAAAGACTCGAAATCTATTTGTGGGCGTATCCAATCGCCCGTTTGCAACATTTCCCTCGCGCACTCTGCAAAATTGATTTCGTCCCAGTCGAATAGATGGACGCTCCCCAAAAATGGGAAGAAAAACAGGAGAGCGAGACCGCTCAGCAAAAGGTAGTCGCGCCGCATATTCATATGAAACACGGGAATTGCTTATTTGTTGATCTGGAGAATTGGTTATTTGTTGATCTGGGGATTTGGTGATTTGTTGGCCAGAGCTTGGTATTCGGGAGTGTTGAAAAACGCAAATACCAAGCTCTGGCCAACAAATCACCAATTCCCCAAATCAACAGATCTATTCAAGAATCAATTCAAATTCAACCCGGCGGTTTTGCTCTCGGCCAGCTACGGTGTCGTTGCCTGCAATTGGGCGAGCCTCTCCGAAACCTGTAAAGCGAATGCGTTCAGCTTTGATCCCCCTGAAAATGAGGTAATCGTAGCAAGCCTTGGAGCGATCTTGCGACAAACGCAGATTTTCTTCATCATCGCCTATGTCGTCCGTGTAACCACTGATAGAAAGGGAGTAAGAGGCGTCTTTGCGCATAATGGCCACTACTTCGTCGAGCACATCGTAGGACGCATCTTTTAAGATGGCCTTTGCAGTTTCGAACTGCACCGCTCGTGCAGCAGTAGCCAACTGTTCCCGAGCTTCAATGACTTCTTTTTTCTCTATTTTACCCGCCGTAGCCTTGGCGGAGGCGGGTTCCTGCCGTACCGGAGCGGGTTCCGGGCAACCAAAATTCGTTGCCAAACCCGCTTTTTCCGGGCATTTATCAAGATTATCTGCTACACCATCATTATCCGTATCTGGGCAGCCCCCAAAATTGCCTGCAAGATCAGGACATGGGTCATCTTTATCCGGTACACCATCACGATCTGTATCAACGGCCTTAGGCTCAGGACAACCATTGATTGGACCTGGTTCTGTAGGGCAAGCATCTTTTTCGTCAACAAAACCATCGCCATCTGTGTCTTTTGATTCAGGACAGCCATTATTATTGACCGTACCTGCCACTTCCGGGCAGCTATCATAATTATCTGCAATCCCATCACCGTCTGTGTCCGGGCAACCTTGATTGGTGCCAGCTTTTTCCGGGCAAAGGTCTACTTCATCAGGCACGCCGTCTCTATCTGTATCCATGGATTCTGGGCAGCCCTTGTTACTTTCAAGGCCTTTTTCATCAGGGCATTTATCATCCTTGTTAGGCACGCCGTCATAATCTGAATCCGGGCAACCCTTCAAGATACCAGCCTCTGTTGGGCACTCATCATCTTTGTCTGCAAAACCATCACTGTCATAATCCGGGCAGCCGCTTGTTTCAGCTGGACCAGCGTCGTTGGGGCAAGGATCTTCGGAGTCTCCAAAACCATCGTTATCCGCATCCGGGCATCCAAGTGCCGTAGGTGGGCCAGCCAGGGTAGGACAAAGGTCTAGCGAATCTACCGTACCGTCTTTGTCTTGGTCATTAATCGACAACTCGGTTGGCATTGGTCTGTTTTCAGCTTTATGCAGCAAATAAACGTAGCCAATTCCAATTTGTAGATTGTCGCGGTCATCCACGATGGCCTTCCTGAATTCGCCTTGCAAATTGATGAAGGCATAAGGCGAAAGGCGAAAGTGAAGCCCCGCGCCGAAAGGAAACTGTGCATGGTTATTCTCTTTTTCAAAGACAAAGCCAACGCCACCAAAGGCAAAGGGGATTACTTTGGCTGTGCTTTTCATGTTTTCGAGGCGAAATTGAAGATCGGCGCCGGCCGTTACGGTATTTGCATCCGCTGTGCCAGGGAGTTTTGCCAAACCCAATTTTAAGGGTACACCCACATTCAACATCGGGGCAACGTTCCGAAAGTAAGCAAACTCAAAGCCTTGACCCAATTTCGGTTCGTTGTCAAACAACAGGCCATAGTCATTGAAATTCAGTTTAGCATGGATAGCATTTTTAAAAGCCTGATTTTGGGAAATTGCAGGCGCAATCTGTAGGCATAAAGCCAAAAGAAGGAGTAAAGGAAGTTTTCTCATTGCGAATCTAAAATATGTTTGGCGATAGAAAACAAAAGAAGTGCCAATAACTAAATCATGGTAGTGGTAGAAAGCAATACAAGCCTTAATTTTGTCCAAAATATTTTAAAAATTGAATCGGCTAATTTTTCTCAACCTGCTCGTTATCAACTGTTTAATTGTGCCAGAAACCGTGAATGCTGCCCATGTAGACACCTTAGAAATCTTTAGTGCCTCCATGCGGAAAAACATAAAATGTCTTGTAGTTGCTCCACAAAATTATCGAGCCACGGGTGAACCTTACCCCGTACTCTACCTTTTGCATGGCTGGAGTGGCAATTTTGCCGGCTGGCTTTCCGACGCTCCTCAGCTCCAACAACATGCAGATGCCTACCAAATGCTAATCGTTTGTCCTGACGGCGGCTACGATAGTTGGTATCTCGACAGTCCAGTAGACTCCACTGTGCGGTACGACACCTATATTTCCAAAGAAGTGGTGGGTTTTATTGACTATTATTACAACACACGTCGAGAACGCCGTGGGCGAGCCATTGCTGGATTGAGCATGGGTGGCCATGGAGCAATTACTTTGGCTATCAAACATTTAGACATATTTGGGGCTGCCGGAAGTCTGGCAGGAGGCTTGGATTTAAGACCCTTCAAAAAAAATGATTGGGATCTAAAAGGAGTGCTTGGTGACCCCTTGATCAGCTGGCAAAATTGGGAGGAGGCTTCGGCAGTTAACGTCGTGAATCGCCTTGCAAATCAGGAACTACCCATGATTATCGACTGCGGGTTAGGCGACTTTTTTCTGCCCACCAACCGAGAAATACACCAAAAATTGTTGGAAGCCAAGATTCCCCACGAATACATCGAACGACCTGGAGAACACAATGGCGAGTATTGGGGCAATGCGATAGATTACCAGGTGCTGTTTTTTCATAAGTTTTTTGAAAGGCGATAGATTTAGGAATTATGATTGTTTAGATCCGAAAAAGGTGATGTGCATGCCTTTTTCGGATCCAAACAATTGCAAATCAGAAATTATGCGAATCATGGGTTAAATCGCCCTGTTTGGGTAATATCGGTGGCAGATATTGAGACGTGCAGTAGAAGTGTAGCCAAAGCAAGCGTCCACTTTTTATTTGCCAAAAAACGAACCTGAATGCGCAAAATAAATTCTTTTTTAGCCTCTTCCGTTACTTTTTGAGGCCAAAAAGTAACCAAAAAGCCTCGGCTGTCGAAAAATCTAATCCCCTTTTGCATACTCGTAGGCGGCGCAAAAAAAACTCGCCGCAACATCTGTTCAGGCCTACGCCCTATTAATTCGTTAGGCTCAAACAGTTTTTTGCTTAATCCGCCTCCGAGTATGCAAAAGGGGGATTTTTCTAAGGCCACTAACGCCTAGCAAAGCATCTGAATCGGGCCGGGTTACCCCTATCAACTACATTGCCCCTAAGGGGGAGGATACTTACTGATTTAGGCTATAAACGGTCAGCCCTTAACTAGGCGATTTAACCCATGATTCGCATAAATCGTAAATTCTAAAGTCCCGTCAGCCATTTCTTCCCATAAAGCAACCAGGCAAAGGAGCCAATCCAGGCCAGCAGCACTATCTGCAAAAAACCGTCGCGTAGCAGTGCCCGGGTGGGCGATTCTGTTTTGCCAAAAACCAAGGTCAGTTGCAGGTAACGCAAAACCCCAATTACTACAAAAAAAGCGGTGTAATAAATCTTGTCGCTCCCGATACGCCCAGTCACCTCTGGCGAAAAACAGTACATCAGGTAGGCCACCACGGCAACTGTAGAACAAACCACGATACTCATATCCAGAAACGGCAGGTTGTAGCCCTCCAATGCTTTTCGGAAATTACTCTCGCCCATGGCCACCAAGTACTCGCCTCTTCGTTTGGCAAAACCCAGAATAAGCGCCAACAAAAAAGTCAACACAATGAGCCAATGCGAAACTGCAACACCAGTCACCGCGCCACCTGCCAATACGCGCAACAAAAAACCCAGCCCAATAAGCGACACGTCTATGATAGCAAAATGTTTCAAGGAGAGGGAATAGACCACATTTACGACAAAATACAGCACGCTGAAAACCAACATTTCTGGTCGGATAAAATAAGCCAGATACAGGCCTCCCAACAAAAAAATTATTCCAATCAACATCCCTTGTCGCTGACTTATCTCGCCGCTTGCAATGGGCCGAAGACATTTGTCTGGATGGTTCCGATCTTGCGGGGCATCCACCAAATCATTGAGCACATACACCGCCGAGGCGGTAAGTGAAAATGCCAAAAAACCCAGCAGCGCACTCCGAAGAATATCACTTTCGGCCAATCGAGCCGCAAAAAATGCAGGTAAGAACAAGAACAAGTTCTTGACCCAATGCTCTGGACGGGCTAATGCGATAACACTTCGGAAAGTCATGAGGGCAAAGGTAGTTGGTGATTGGTTTATTGTTGAATGGTAGCCCGGTGATTACTATAGCCTGATTAATGCCAAAACACCTCATAAATATCGTCGTCTGTGGTTGTGGTTTTGCTTGACCCATCAGGCCGATTGGAGGACAGAAATGCGCCTTCGCCGCTTTTTTTCAGGACATAAAAATAATCGTCTCCAGAGGAGTTGAGGGGTAGTCCCGCATTGATCGGCCTAGACCAAGTTCCGTTCTCTTTCTCTGTCTTGAAAATATCAAAGCCGCCCAGGGAAGGGTGTCCTAAACTACTGAACCATAGCATTTGAGTATCCGCTTGATAAAATGGCGTTACTTCATCTGCACTAGTATTTACAGCCCTTCCAAGGTTTTGAGGAAAAGAAAAATCAAGCTCTTCCGACTCCAAAGGTCTTTCGCAAACGTATAAATCGAGGCCCCCAAAACCCCCTACCCGATCGCTTGCAAAAAATAAGAATTCCCGCCCTTCTGCTTGTGCAACGTGCGGAAACATAGCCGAACTCCCTGCTACATTAATATAGTCCCGCAATCGCTCGGGTGCTGCCCAACCCGCTTCGGTTCGGCGCAGGCAATAGATCGCGCAGGAACTTTGTTGGACAGCTCCACCGCTTTCGGCCGGACATCCTCCTGTACATTGGGCGTAGTAAAATCGACTGCCATCGGGTGAAAAACAACCACTGCTAAACTTAGCCGAAACCTCCTCCGGTAAAGAGCCCGCTTCTACAGGCAATCCCCAGATTGCCCCGCTTCGTTTGGCACGCATCAACTTGGAACGTTTTTTTTCAGCCAAGGAGAAATAGAGCAATTGATCTGAAAATGGAATAGGAGCAAACTCGTTTTCTAGCGTGTTTAAGGAATCTCGAAAAGCGAAAATTTGGATGAAAGTATCCTGACTTTCAGCAAGTTGCACGGAGGATTCGCAACCCATAATTTCATTTTCTGCCACAGCAATCATCACGGCTTTGTACTCCCCATGATAGGCTTTAGCAAAGGCTTCAAAAGCTTGGCTGGCCTCGTTGTATCTACCTAGTTGTTTTAATGCACGTGCGTAGCGCAGTGGGGCAAGTGGAAAACGTTCATCCATCAAAACCGCGCGATAGCAATCGGCGGCATGCAGATAATCACGTACCCGGGTGTAGGCTTCCGCGGCTTGGTGCAACAATTCAGGATCGGAGTTTTTGAGTCGCCCGGCACGTTCCCAGAGTTCGGCTGCAGCAAAAAAATGGCCAGAATTAGCCTCCCGCTCAGCATTTTTTACGAGCGTAGAAACGGGTTGGGCTTTTGCCGAATGGATAGTCAGGGCAATCCCTAAAATAAGCAACAGCCTTTTTCTCATGGCTTAGTTAAGGTAAAAAGAGCTCTTCTAAATTGACTACTCGGTCAAGAAAAAGTTCGGAATGACTCATGTTAGTAAGCCTTGCACATCTCGACCCAAGTACCAAACTTGTCCAAAACGATACGGCCCGATTCATCCAGGCGCACCGTACCACATTCCGCGCTAGGGTCGTGCTCAAAAAACAACACGTGTTGCGCTTGCACAGCTTCGCCTAGCATGATCGCCTTCTCTTCCAAGGTTATCAGTGGCCTTACGTCATAAGCCATGATATAAGGCATTCCGATATGCCATCTGGAGGGCATGGCATCGGCGCAGTACAGCAGTTTTTTGCCATTTTCTGCTTCCAATAGAGGTGCCATCAAGGCTTCGGTATGCCCATTGTAAAAGCGGATTCGGAAGCCAGGACAAAATTCTAAATCTTGTTTAATGTTCAAAAATTTAAGTCTGCCAGCCTCCTGGAGGGGAACAAAATTTTCTTTCAAAAAGGAGGCCCGTTCACGCTCATTGGGTTTCATCGCCCAATCGAAATGTCGTTGATTTGTCCAGTATTGGGCGTTGGGGAAGGCTAATTCAACCTGTCCAGTTTCCTCGTTTTTCCAAAGTGCGCCCCCGCAGTGGTCAAAGTGCAAATGAGTTAAAAAAACATCGGTGATATCTGCTCTGCTCAAGCCCAGCTCAGCGATCGAGCCAAATAACGTTTGTTCGGCATCGGGCATGAAATGGCTTCTGAATTTCTCGTCCTGTTTGTTGCCCATACCGGTGTCAATCACGATGTTGCGCCCATCCTGTGTTTGTACCAACAAGGGACGCATAGCCCAGGTACACATATTTTGTGCATCTGGCGGGTTGAGTTTTTCCCAAAGCCTGCGTGGTACAATCCCAAACATGGCACCCCCATCAAGTTTGAAATTGCCAGCGTGAAGTGCAGTGATTTTCATGGAAAGGTGTTTAGTGCCGATAAAGGCGATACCCGTTTTCGCCCGCAAGGTAGCCCAGAAATCGATTTAACCCAAGCCATTTGGCATCATCAAGTTTGTAACTGATGTTTTCTCGAAAGTATTTTTCGGTGTTAAAATTGGGGATAGCAGGGATGATTTTCAAGAGTTCAGGCAAATGCTCAAGCCCGAGCAGGAGGGCAGCATTAAAACGGGTCACAATTTCAGGGTGAATCGGTTTCGTACTCACCCAAGCCGCAAAGACAAAAGGTAAGCCTGTCCAGGCTGTCCAAGCCTCCCCAAGATCGTAGATGAAATTAAAACGATTTTCGCAACCAATAGCACGGTCGCCAATAATAAGGCCAGCAGTATCGCCACCGATTCGATTTTCAAAACCTTCAGTAGCAGGGATGAATTCGGGGTTGATATTCCAATACTTTTCGCAAAGGAGCTGTACCAGTGCTACTGAGGTGCGGGAATGGAAATCAAGAAAGATTCGCTTTATTTCCTGGAGTGGCACCTGAGAAAAAACGCAGACAGTTTTGACCGCTCCTGTCGCGCCAATGCAATAGTCGGAAACCAGGTACGCCTGAGGCAGTTGCGGGATAATAGCTACTGGAGTTAGTGCAATATCAGCCTCGCCAGAAAGAAGTTTTTGGGCACAGATGGAGGGAATATCTAGGCTTAAATCGATCATTTCAGCCAAATCACTGCGGAAAAGACCGTAAATGAACGGTTTGGTATTTAGATAACTGACGGCGGTTAGGCGCATCTGAAGCGGGCGTTTGTAAATGAGTCCATCATTGATTTACTTGCGAGACACCCCCATTCAAGTGCGAGGTATCGTTCTCCAATTCAAAATCCCAGGTTCCATTTGGCTGTAAATGCGCAACATAAAGCCCTGTATTTGAATGTTCCATATCTTCCATAGCAGTAGAGGGTAAACCTTTTAGACAGGTAATGAGTGAGCGTATTGCGCGGCCATGTGTAGCTACTAGAATACGGCGTTCGGGACGGGTTTTTACCCATTCCACAAATTTTTCAATGCGCGTCATCAATTGCCGGGCCGATTCGCCGGATTCAATGGCAGCATCTACATTCCCTGCCTTCCATTCGGAAATCATTTGATGGTAGCGCTGGTTTTGTTCTGGCGTTTGCGGTTGGCCTTCATGAATGCCCCAGGAAATTTCGTTGACATCAGCGGTTTGTTCCCAAGGAATTTTTTTGTCCAAAAAACCTTGTACGGTCTGATGAGTCCTCCGCAATTTAGAAGTTACAACCAAGTCAAAATCAACGTGTTTGTGCGCTTCATAAAATGCTTTGGCTTGAGCGTAGCCCATATCGTTGAGCTCTGAATCAACGCCGCTACCTTGCACAATACTTAGGCGGTTAAATTCAGTTTGTCCGTGCCGAAGAATATATAAAGTCATAATACAGGCAATTCAAAATACCCCCGATACTCCTTGTCTTCCGCAAATTCTACCTCGGTAAAATCTTGAACTACATTGTATAAGGTATCCCGCTCAATTGGTCGACGACCTACACGTCGAATCATGTCCACTAGTTGCTGTGTTGTGAGTGAGGGGTGTTGCTCCTCGGAGCCCGCCATAGCGTAAATTTTTGTGGTATCGTCAATCGTGCCATCCAGGTCATCCACCCCAAAGGCTAAGGATAATTGTGCAGTAGTACGCCCGATCATGGGCCAGTAAGTTTTGATGTGATCAAAGTTGTCCAGGTAAAGCCGGCTAATGGCATAATTGCGCAAATCTTCGATGGCCGTGCTTTCGGCAATGTGACTCATCTGGTTATCTTGATTGCGAAATTTGAGCGGGATAAACGTTTGAAAACCACCGGTTTTGTCCTGTAATTGGCGCAGACGTTCCATGTGATCTATTCGATGTTCCCAACGTTCTATATGGCCGTAAAGCATTGTAGCGTTTGAACGCATGCCTAATTCATGCCAGATCTCGTGAATCCGCAGCCATTGGTCGCCGTCACACTTATCGGCAGCGATTTGCTTCCGGATGTCTGGGTGAAAAATTTCCGCTCCACCGCCAGGAAGGCTATCACATCCCGCGTCACGGATCAATTTCATCCCTTCCTCGTAAGTGATTTTTGCTTTTTTAAAAATGTAGTGGTATTCCACTGGTGTGAGGGCTTTCACGTGAAGTTCGGGGCGATGTTCCTTGATTTTTTTGAAAAACTCAAGGTAAAACGGCAGGTCGTACTGAGGTAAGACCCCACCTACGATGTGTACTTCTGTTACTGGTTGACCGTCATATTTATACACGATATCAAGCATATCCTGCATGCTGAAGGCCCAAGCGTCGGTATCAGAGCGCTGCTTGATAAGCCGGGAGTAGGAGCAAAATTTGCAATCATACACACACAAGTTGGTGGGCTCAATATGGAAATTTCGATTGAAAAAAGTCCGATCACCATTCTTGCGTTCGCGGACAAAGTTTGCCAAGGCGCCCAGAAATGCCAGTTCGCCTTGTTCAAACAAAAAAACGCCCTCGTCAAACGAAATACGTTGTTGATCCAGCACTTTTTCAACAATCACTTTGTGCGCAGGGCTCAGATTTGAGTCCTGGAGCAGGAGGGATAAGTCTTTTGTCATGATTGACTTTTGAGTCATTTGGGTTCTTTTTATCTGCCGTAGCCTAGGACAAGGAGGGGACATTAACGTCATAGCCTCATTAGATCATTATACCCGCCATAGCCATTCGCCGCCGCCAAGCCTGTGGGAATAGAACCGAAGGAGGGCGGAATTGATTTGCGTTATCGTAACTCAATAAGGAATTGAAAAGGAAACCAATCATTGGTGTGAAAGTTTAAACCACCCACATAAAATTACCTTTGCGTGTACTCAATGACCACAACCCTCCTCCGCTAAAGCTATGGCGGGTAAAAATGACGACCCTCCTACGCTAAAGTTATGGCGGGTAAAATAGTCCAAAATTACTCAAATCTCCGCTTATAAAACCATGAATTATCATTCAGGGTAAAGCCTGCGGTAAAGCGAAAGTAGGTCTCTTCGATGGGAGAATCGGTGCCGAGTTTACCGATTTCCAAGGAGAGGTTGACAAATGAGGTTTGTTGGCGTGGCAGTACAACGGGCAAGCCTATACCCACCGTAAAACCGATGTCGTTCAGGTCTTTTCCGATAACCGTACGAGGATCCTGGCGGTAGTAAGCGCCTGCACGGTAGCGCAAGCGCTTTAAAAATTTGTTGTAAGAGAGGTGGTTTGGAATATATTCCATCCCTCCTGAAACCGAAAAGGTGTTGCGAAGCGATTCGGGGCGGGCCTCATTCTTATAACCCGACCAGCTTTCAAGACCGACTTGGGCGCCAAGTTTGAGTTTGTTTGCTTTAACATATTGAATACCAACAGTAAAAGCAGCAGGCAAGGTCAAACTTCTGCTTTGATCCGCCAATGCAGTTAAGGTATCGGCATCAGAATAATTGCCATTAATTTGTTGCCCCCGGCTTCGGATTTGGAATCGGTCTTCAATGGCTTTGAGCTTATATTTGCCATTGCCAGCGAGGCCGACTGTAACCCAGCGGGTTGGAATATTCTTATCGATTTCGGAACGTTTTAGGACAAAATCATGTTGAACCCCCAGATTCCAAACAAAGCCATTCGCTGCGAGGTCTTGGCGATTGTTATCTTGAAATGTTGGAAGTGATGTGCTGGAGGTGTCGTAAAAAATGGTCGTGTTTTCGTAACTCGTTTTGCCAAAAACCCAGCCCAAATTTGCGCCAAATGCAGTGTTTTTATATTTTGCAGCACTAGTCCATGCAACCCGGTAAAGTCCTCCGTTACCTTTAAAAGTGTTTTGCACATCCTCCAAGCCTGGAAGTGTATCGCGGGTTTCCACGTTATACCCCACACGAGAGTAGGGCGTGAGTGCTATGCCCATACCATAATTCCAAGGTGACTTTACCTTATCAAGCACCGCATTTATCGGGCTTTTGAGTGTAAAACCGAGAGCGAGGTGGGAAAGATTGCCACTCCATTCTTGAGATGAACTTGTAGGAGATAGATACCTGCTATATTTGGTATAAATGCCGGTCTCCAATGCAGTAGAACGCAAAGATGCATAGGATGCTGGGTTTGCCAAATTTAGGTGAAAAGGATCGTGGAAAGCTGCGGTCTGGCCGCCCCATCCGGCCTGATTGGCAAAATAAGGGGTGACTATATCTCCGATGCCAAAACTTGAATATGGAGAATTAAACTTGGG
>JBBQLD010000046.1:0-17426 GCA_038327555.1 Chitinophagales bacterium | reverse complement strand
TTAAGGCACGAAGAGGGCGTTTAGTGGGACTAAAAAACCGATAAGTAACGAGAACAGGGACAAAACAAGGCCGACAAAACTGTTACTTTATTTCGTCTGCGTTCCTAAGGAACGCAGACGAAATAAAGTAACAGTTTTGGGGAGCCGGTTTTGATCCTGTTAAGGCACGAAGAGGGCGTTTAGTGGGACTAAAAAACCGATAAGTAACGAGAACAGGGACAAAACAAGGCCGACAAAACTGTTACTTTATTTCGTCCGCGTTCCTTAGGAATGCGGTTGGAAAAAATTTAACTGGAAAACACTTCCGCCATCATACAACGTGCTGAACCGCCGCCATACGTTTCGATAGTATCAATCGGTGCATGAAGTAATTGGGTGTAGCCTTCCAATTGCTGAATCTGGCCAGATGTGAGGGCGCGGTACGCCTGGCTAGACATGACGAGTATCGTCTGTCCTTCCTTGTTGCGCACCTGGAGCATGTTGCCCGCAAAAGAGTTCATTTGGGCCAGCGAAATATCCACTATTGCTTTTCCGGTTTCCTTAAATTTCGCTTCCAACATCTTGCGTTCAGCGGCATCACGCACGGAATCAAGACATATCACCACAAAGGTTTCGCCCAGCGCCATCATCACATTGGTGTGGTAAATATCCTGGCCATGGCCATCCACAGAATGGAACACAACTTTTTGATAGCCAATAGCT
Organism: Chitinophagales bacterium; assembly: GCA_038327555.1. GTDB lineage: Bacteria > Bacteroidota > Bacteroidia > Chitinophagales > Saprospiraceae > M3007. The sequence goes on along the minus strand of JBBQLD010000046.1, from coordinate 16,724 downwards.
TGACAAAGTTCTTCAAGCAATGCGTCATCTGTTCGAGGGCTCAGGCAAGCGTAAGCCAATCGGTGCTGATGATCGAAAATAATGCTGCCCGTACCTTCTAAAAACCTTCCAGCTGGCTCGTTGGATTCAAAGTTCATTCGGCGGTCAAAGTGAAACCCTTGTCCCAAAACCGTTTCGATGATGGCTTCACTGCGCTCCAATCGCCGTGTAGGTGCGAGCATCGGATAAGTGACGATGAGGCCCTCCTGGTGAAAAGTGACCCAATTGTTGGGGAATACCGCATCTGTTTTCACGGGCATGGGCGTGTCTTCGGCCACAATGACATTTACGCCAGCAGCGCGCAACAGTGCCACAAATCCGTCGAACTCTTGCATGGCACGTTCACGCATTTCTGCGGCGCTCAGTTTGCCGTCACGGCTTTGGAAAGCATTGCTTGCCGCAGTTTCTTCATTGAACGCGAAGTTGGCCGGGCGGACCATGAGAATATTAGGCGTGGTTTGCTGTCGCATAGGTTAGAGAAATTGAAAGATTCTGAATCAGTGCCAAAACTACGGCTGTTTTTCAACCTGCAAAAAGGGTTGTCTGAATACCTTTGGCCGAACCCGAACAATTTTCTATATTTCACACCGTGAAACGCTACTGCCGCAACTGCTATCACCCACTGCCCTACAAGGCCAAATACTGCGCCAATTGTGGGCAAAAGGATTCAGATGGGCGTATTGGCATGAAAAGTCTGATGGGCAGGCTTTGGAACAACACCTTCCACCTGGAGGGCAAATTTGTCCGTACGGCCTGGCAACTTTTTATTCCTGGAAAGGTGACCCTTGAGTTTTTCAAGGGCAAACAGGATCGATATCCGCATCCGATAAGGCTATTTGCCATCGTGATGTTTTTGTTTCTTTTCTTGCTGAATCAATTGTGGAAAAACAAGGATGCTGGAAATGACAGTAGTTTTTTTAGCGTCCGAACCAATGAAAATACTGACAGGAATGAAAGTGCTAAAGTAATTGATAGTCTGGATACGGAAGTATTCGATAGCACTGATGTAATCGATAAAGCCAATACTATCGATAGCACCGTTGAAGAACCATCGTTTTCAGCGTATGAAAAAATGAAGTACAACGCTGTGCTGTATGATATAAAATACGATTACGATTCGCTTCCTCCCGGCTTGAAAACCCCGCAAGCCGAAAGGGCTGTGGATAGTCTGATGAAATCATTCGCCAAACGTTATGCTTTAAAAAACAACGGGCTGCAAGACTCGCTCCTGCAAGAACCACTGGATAGTATTGGCTTTGGGATGGGTTTATGGGGCGGCGGGGTGCAAGTTGCAACCCTGGACATGGTGCGATATGACCCGGAAGAAATTATCAAACGATACCATGTCACCAGCTGGTTTGAAAAAACGATGCTGCGCCAGGGGATTAAGTCGTACAAAACTCCCGAGGTCTTCATTCATGCCTGCATTGGCAGCCTGACCTGGGCAATTTTAGCCCTGGTGGCCTTGATGTCTGGCGTGTTGGCCTTGCTGTATACCCGACAACACCGCTATTATGTGGAGCATTTTATCTTTTTGCTTCACTTCCATACGGGAGCGATGTTGCTACTGCTGCTGGCCCTTTTAGGTGAAATTTTGGGAATATGGGGAACAGGAATAATTGGCCTGGCAGCAATGTTGCCCTTTCCAGGTATGTATCTTGGGATGCGTAGATATTACAATCAAGGTTGGTTTAAGACCTTTGTGAAATGGCTGCTGTATGGGTTTTTATACCTTTTTGCCTTCACATTCTTGTTTATTTTGGGCATGATTATAGTGTTTGCAGTTTTCTAGTGGTTACAAGCTGTGATAGACGAGCGTTGTAAATAATTTTAGCTTGCAAGACGTTTGTGCCAGCTTTCTCCGAACGGCACCAGCCATTTTTCGGTCAATTGCCGTTTGGTTTGCACCAGCGTATCGGCGACTAAGGTTTCACTTCCAATCTTTCCCTCGCGTGCAAAGGCGACAAACTCCGGGCGGCTGGCAAACTGCATTTTTCCCTGTTCATCTATCCAGGCAAAACGCATTCGTTCAAAAAAATCGGCATTGATTTCTGCACCGAGTTGTTCCAGAAAATGCACGGATTTATCAATGGAACAGCCACTCGCACCTGCTTGCGTTTCGTCCACCATGAGTATGATGAATTGATTTTCAAACACTTCGGCCTTGGCCAGCAGGGCTTGATTATGTGCCGTCCACTGCTGACAAAATGCGTCCAAATTGCTTTGGGCAAATTTAGATTCCGACGCCGATAGTGGCCGATTGGAAGTGTAAACCCAAACGCGGGAGTCTAGTGAAAAGGTGGAATCGTTGGCGATTACAGGAGTCATGGGAATGTGTTGAATGTGGTCAGGGTAGAAAGATTTTTTGGGATTTGTCATGTCGCAGCGAAGCGCAGACATCCACACAACCCAAGTTCAATGAAAATGCATCGTTTATCAACGAAACCAGCTTTAATTTAAAGGGGATTTCGAAGGCTCCTGGCTTGTGTAGATGTCTCCACTGCGCTGCGACATGACAAACCTGTTCAGCTTTGTATTTATGTACATACGCTAGATCATAAAACCCTACAAGGTCTTATAACCTGGAAAGGATCATCTCTGAAAGATCGTACACAGGAATTTGTTCATTCCGTTCCTTGGCTTTCAAGCCATCCTGCAACATGGTGATGCAGAAAGGGCAGTTGGCCACCACAGCAACAGGATTTGTTTCGAGTGCTTCTTCGATACGTTCGAGGCTGATACGTTTTTCGCCGGGCTCGTCTTCTTTCCACATTTGAGCACCGCCAGCACCGCAACAAAGACCGTTTTTGCGCGAACGTTTCATTTCAACCAGATCCACGTCGAGGCTTTCGAGCAGCGCTCGGGGTGCCTCGTATACGTCGTTGGCACGACCCAGATAGCAGGAATCGTGGTAAGTGATGCGTTGGCCCTTGAAGTCACCCCCTTCTTTCAACTTGAGTTTTCCGTTGACAATCAATTCATTGATTAGCTGAGTATGGTGCACCACCTCGTAATTTCCACCGAGTTCCGGGTATTCATTTTTCAAGGTATTGAAACAATGCGGACAGGCGGTCACGATTTTTTTAACGCCATACATGTTGAGCGTTTCGATATTCATCGTGGCTGTCATCTGAAATAGGAACTCGTTTCCAGCGCGACGGGCCGGATCTCCCGTGCAGCGTTCTTCATTACCGAGAATGGCAAATTCCACTCCCGCGTGATTCAGTATCTCGCAAAGCGCACGGGTTATTTTTTGGGCGCGGGCATCAAAGGAGCCAGCGCAACCTACCCAGAAAAGGATTTCAGGATTCTTGCCTTGTGTGGCCATTTCGGCCATGGTATATGCTGTCATAGTGTTGATTGTCAATGCTTTAGAAGTATATTATGATAACTTGTTTTCACACTCCCATTATTCTATTTCAAACTTTCTTGGGCTTGTTCAAGAACATTCATTACACGGTCAACTGGTGTACAAAATATTGGCAAATCTCTATTGAGCCAACCAAGCACCGTGTGTATTTCTGAATGCATTTCCTCAAGATAGGCGAAATTCCAAGTAATTGGTTCGTTATGATAAACTCTATTACGGAAATTACGTATTTTATTCAAGGGTGCTGAAACATTCTGTCTCTTACGTTTTAATTTAGGCATAAAAGGAAATGCTCTACGAAGGTCTTTCCACAAAATTTTCTCATATTCCACATTCAGAAGCCTAACCCAAAAGCCTAAAGTCAGTTCCGCTACTACTTTTGAGGCATTAATAGGCTCTCCACGTTTCGTGATATGATTTATTGCGAGCGTGATTTCACGGTTCAAACTGTTTAAACCTGGGATTGCACTAAGCCTGGTGTGCCAATCTTTGGTTTTGAACATAGTAGAAAGCTCTCGGTTCAAACTATTTCGCAAGGCCACTTCCAAGATAGAAAGGATTGGGTAAAAGGCCTCTGAAGTATACAGGTTGGCGTAGTAATGCTTAAGCGACCTGCCTTCATCCAAATAAAGGTCAAAATACTTTTGAGTGCGTTCGTCAGAAAATACTTTTTGAAGAAACTTTTTGTTCATGTTAGATTTGGGATTATCTTTGTCCCATTAACTAAGAATAATTTGCAGTCCCGGTCTTTCCTCTCCCAGATATTAGATGCTGGTGTATGAAACCGGGTTTTTTATTTTTAGTAAGTATTTTCTTTAGCCCGCTCTCCAGGCCTCACGTGCCTCACTCATCGCCCAAGCCGCTCCGGCATTTTCAATAGCGTTAAACATCGGCAACCACTCTGCCGGACCAGCACTTTGAGTCAAAATCTCGTGGCGGCGCATTTGCAGGATGATCTCTAAGGGATTAATCAGCACCGGGCAGGCTTCCACGCAGGCGTTGCAAGTGGTGCAGGCATGGAGTTCTTCAGGCGTGATGCGGTCAAACAAGCTCTTCCCATCATCGTAACTTGCCAATTGCTGTTTCCCGCTTGCTATTTGCTGACCCGCTTCCTCCGCTCGATCGCGCACGTCCATCATCACTTTGCGAGGCGATAGTTTTTTACCCGTAATACTGGCCGGACAAACTGCGGTGCAACGGCCGCATTCGGTGCAGGAATAAGCCTGAAGGATATTGTTCCAGGAAAGCGAAAATACATCATTGGCTCCAAACTCAAGCGCGGCGTTTTGCGCTGCTGGGGTTGGAGCACCTTCGAGGGGTTGCAAGCCCATCATGGCCCTTACTTCAGATTGAATTTCAGGCATATTCTCCATGTGCCCTTTTGACGTAAGACGAGCATACCAAGTATTGGGAAAAGCCAGGATAATATGCAAATGTTTGGAATAAGGCAAATAACAAAGGAATCCGAACACCGTGAAAATGTGCAGCCACCAGCCAAATCTTTCTACGACCATCACCGCAGCGTCGCTCATTCCACCAAATAAAGCAGGCCCCAACCAGGTGCTTACCGCGAAATTCCCGGTAAGATGATAATGCTCTACGCCTCTTAATTGCAACACTTTGTCCCCACCGTTCATGCAGAATATTCCGATAATGAGGACTAGCTCGCCCAAAAGGATCAGGTTAGCATCCCGGGAAGGGAATCCTTTCATTTCAGGGTTTTGAAAACGCGCCACGCGAAGCAGGTTTCTTCTGGCCAAAAAGATAATCGTAGCCACAAATGCCAATACCGATAACACCTCAATGCTGCTGATCACGAAAGTGTAAAACCCGCCGAGGTAAGGCGCGAAGAATCTGTGGGTACCGAAAATGCCGTCCACAATGATCTCGATTAACTCCACTTGGGTTACGACAAAGGCAACATACAAAGTCAGGTGTAGCACTGCCGGCAGCCATTTTTTGAACATCTTTTGCTGCCCCATGGCGATTAAGAACACATTCCGCCAGCGTTGGGGTTTGTTGTCATTGATCTTTTCAGGCTTGCCCAGTTGGATATTTCGCCACACCCGGCTGAAGCCTTTCCAGGTAAACCAGCTTGCCGCACCAGCAACCAAAATAAAAAGGAGCGATTGAATCATAAAAAAAACGTTTCAGGGCACAAAATACAGCAAGAGCGTTGGACTTTTGCGAAGATTTCCGTTGTTTCAACGCTGTTATAAAATTTAGAAAGGATGCAAATACTTACCGACCGCCAGATCCGTCAAAAAATCCGTCGAATTGCAATCGAAATTCTGGAGCGCAATTACGGCGAGCCTGAAATTATCCTCGCCGGGCTCAACAACAACGGCCTGGGTTTTGCCCGTCTTTTACTGGCTGAATTGGAAGTAGTTGCTACCCAAAGCACAAAACTTACACTCACACGCATTCGGCTGAATCCTGCAAATCCGGTTGAGTATGCCCCTGAGGTAGAATTATCTGCTGACCAACTTCGGGGCAAATCCATCATAATTGTAGACGACGTGGCGAACACCGGGCGCACCATTTTTTATGCGGTCCAGCCGCTCTTGAGCGTGGTGCCTAAAAAAGTTGAGGTAGCGGTGTTGGTAGATCGTCAACATAAATCCTTTCCGATCAAAGCGGATTATGTAGGCCTCTCACTCGCCACAACTTTGCGCGAGGACATTGAAGTGCGCATTCGAGACGTGGAAGAAATGGCGGTGTTTTTAAGGTAAAAAATGGAGGAGGGATTGGGTTTGTTATGTCGTAGCGCAGCGGAGACATCTACACAAGCCAAGAGACTTCGAAATCCCTTTAAATCAAAGCTAGTTCCGTTGAGAAACGAAGCATTTTCATTGGACTTGGGTTGTGTGGATGTCTCCGCTACGCTGTAACATGAAAAACCCGTTCGGCTTTGCATTTGTGTACACACGCTAAATTTTAAAAATCTGCGAGGTTTCAAGCCTTTAGAGGTCAGCCTTCGACCTCGAAACTGATTTTCAAGTTCACACGGAACATCTGAACCTTGCCGTCTTTTATAGTAACGCTCTGATTTTGCACATGCGCCGAACGAATGTTGCGCACAGATTCTGAAGTTTTTACAACCCCTTTTTTAGTCGCGTCCTCCCAGCTAATAGCCGATTCACTGAGGATTTCAATTACTTTTAAAATTGCCATAGTAGATATTTGTTTAAAAGGTTAAACGGTTTGAGCACACTTGTTCTGCAAATATAAATAAATTTTGTCTCTGTTCGTAGTAAAATTGTCCAATAAATCGGCTAATCCTATCTAAACCCTGTTGCGATTGAGAAACCCACGCCTAGCACTTATTGCCGTACCCGATATGCCCACACGCCATTTACATTGCCCGAAACCAGCATATCCACCTCGTTAAGGCGGCAAAATTCGAAGGCTGTATTCCCCCCCAGCGGAAACCCAGGAACCGTATTGCCCTTATTGTCCAGCAACCAAACGCGTCGGCCTTGCTTGTTCACTGTTCCAATTTGATGGGCATTGGTAATAAACACAAGGTGCTGTTTTTCCGGAAACTGAGTCTTAAAAGTCTGAAACGCTCCCAATTTACCCCAACCGCCAACAGTCAAATTTTTTCCTTCCAAAACCGCCCATTCAAAACGGGCATCGCCACTCAATTGGCCAAACGCTGCAACACTTCCAGGCTTGCCAACTTGCATTGTGGATACCTGGCCCATTAAATCACAAGCAAAAATACTCCCTCTCGAATTGCCACAATAGATGTGCGGCGCATTAGATGCTGCATCCACTTGCAAGGGAGTGTTGAATTCCCCAGCTCCGTTTGCGTTGTCTAGCTGCACCGGTTCGAAACGCAGGGCTCCATCCCGGCCAAAGACCGACAGCAGACCTCCTTCAGTCAATACGGCTAAATAATCCTTCCCCTTATATTGAAAATGGAGCATGGGTTGTCGCACTTTGCCTTTATCTGCCGCTGGCTTTTTAGCTGTTTTTGATTCGAAAGCAGGGATAGTCAGTCCATTCCAGCCGTCAAGCGGCTTACCCTGAGGCCCGAAACCGTAAATTTTGCCGTTTTCACAAGCCACGAAGTAGTTGAATTTTGTGTTTTGATCAAATTCAACCACAGTAGCACCATTGGTAGCTTTGGCTGATAATTTGAAGGGGAAACCATCCACATCATGCCCTTTTTCATTCAGGGTGTAGAGCTGCGTGGCTGTACTGAACGTGTAACATTTTGCTCCGTTTCCATAAAAATCAATACCACTAATCTCCGAAAGGATGCGATTGGGTAGTGCTCGATTCCAATCATTTGCGCCGTTTTGAGCATCCAGACAGTGCAGGTTGTTTTCCAGATCCTGAATGAGCACGAAGGTTTTGTTCGCTGCTTGTTCCACTAGATACGGCTGGGTAGCTACGGGCGCTGCAAACACAGATTTCCATAAAATATCCGTCTCCGCAAGGGGTTGAGAAATGGCTTGGCTGGTCAGTGTAAGCTCCATTTTTCGACCAAAACCGGGCTGTAGTTCAGCCCCAATAAAACCGGTCTTAGCAAACGATGCTTCCCCTTTTGTACCACACAGGTTCTGCAAAAGACTCGGCAGATAAGCAGTATTCAACATAAACGAGGCTAGACCATTCTGGGCGTGTTTTTGTTGGAGTTGGAGGAAATCTACGTTGGCCGAAAGGGTCTGATTTACAAGATATTTATCCAAAAAAATCTCTAGCGAGGAGCGATCAGGTGCAAAAACAGCAAATCCGCCAACCAGTGCACAAACCGGGTTTCGAAACGCCTCATCATCGCCCAAAAGCGGCTTCAGCAGCGATGAACTTTGGAAGCTCAGCACCTCAAACATTTGATATGCCCCTGTCGTGCCGGGCAAGGTACCATGTGCTTTCCCAAAGGCTTGCAGCTTTTTGATCGCCATCGAACTGTCGCGCACAGCAAGCAGCAATAAGCGATCTCCCTTGAGCTCGGGAGAAAGTGGCTCCGTCACGGCAATTGCGGCTTCTGTGCCCACCCAGGGCTCCACGTATTGCTCGAAATCGCTGGAACGTTCTTCGCCAATTGTTCTAAAAAAGCCAGCAACATTGCCCAAACCAGCCCGGACTAAAAAAGCGGTATTGTCGGGCAAAAGGCTGTATATCAAGTTGCCCGGCGTTTGGCCCCAACTACTTAAATTACGGAGAAAGCCATTTGTTTCAGCTAAAGCTTTTAGCGATTTCCCATCCCATGAAAGCCCAAGCCATTCGACGTTTCGCGCCAGCAAATCGGGCAATTCGCGCCAATGGGCATTCATTTGACCGCGCCACTGCGCTGCAAGGGACGATGGGCGAATATGAATGCGCAGGGGCGACTCTGGCAAATCACTGATATGGGGTCGATCAGCCCACCAATTATGCGGGTTTTCGAGTTGGGCGAGTGCGTCTTCGAGCAAAGTTGCCCGCCGCGAAAAGAGCAAAATTCGGCCAGATATTGTCACTTCAATTTGCTCGGTTTTGGAGAGGTGGACGTTGAAGATATCGTTTCCGTGAAATTGGTGGGGGAAATATTTGGGGCTTAGTTTATTGGTTTTAAGGCTTTTTTCCAGCTCAAAATCCGCGTCAAGTTCAAGCGCGAAAAGGGCATGGAGACTATCGGCAGGATGAAGTGAGAAGGCCGCAAGGGCTTTGTTCTTTGCAAAGGCGCGAAGCACATTGGGATCATGTCCAAAGAGTTTGAAGGCGGCATCTGCATCCTCAAAACAATGCTCAAAAAGCGTGCTGTGCAGCACTTCGCGCCATGGTGCGTCGGGTGTTTTGTCCGTCAAGATTTTAGCTCGAAGCAGTCCCGTACATTCCAACAAGAGAGAAGTTTGGGCCGGTACGGCACGAAAAGCCCCTGCATTGCGGGGCAAAAAAAGAAATAGAAAGAGCGCAGCGAGGAGGATGCTGGTGAAGAGGAGGAGGATACGGCGAGGTAAAATGCCTGGTTTGGTTTCGATGCGCATGGGGACATTCTGATTTTAGGAACAGTGAAACGATACCGTTCCTCAGCCGAATCGGACTTTGTATGCTTTTTTTCCAGGGTCTGTTTGGACTTCGCATGTTGCATTTTTCAAACGGAATGGGCTCAAAATCAACCCGCCAAAAAGGAGGCATCCATTCGTAACCGGATATTCCTTGACTTCAAATCGTTGAACAGTTGGTTCCATACAAAAGGCCAGATTTGGAGGTGAAAATAAGTTTCATTCTAAAAAAGAGGCAAAAAGAAAGTGCTGGGAGAAAATTTGCCAACTTTTCCCAAACCTTGCGCACCATTCCGAAGGCCCTTCAATGACGAACGACAAAATGTAATAACGAGGACAATATGATAAACTCTCCTTTTCTCCGTATCGGCGCCCTACTCGGCGCATTAGCCGTGGGCATCGGCGCTTTTGGAGCGCACGGCCTAAAACCACACCTTTCTGACTATCAAATCGCGATATTTGAAAAAGGCGTGCAGTATCAATTTTACCACGCGCTTGCCCTTTTAGTCCTCGGAATAATGTTCCAACATTCGCCTGAAAACAAATGGCTCAGGCGGGCAGGATGGCTTTTTGTAGCTGGAATCATCGGATTCTCTGGCTCGCTTTATTTGCTGGCTTGCCGCGATTTGCTGCCGTTCCCGGTCGGCTTTGCAGGGCCCGTTACGCCGCTTGGTGGCTTGTGTTTTTTGGCCGCTTGGGTGATTTTAGCTGTCTCAAGTGGTCGTGAGAAGTAGTTAAGTTAATTGCTTATCCGCATATTGTACAGTTAAAAGATTTCCGATATCCGATTACATGATTTCCGATTTTTGATTGGATTGAAGATTGAAAAATTTTGCAACCTGCTATTAATCAATCATTTCGTACAATAATCAGGTATGTATTGGGTATTACCTGTAAATCCTATTTCTGCCTTCTACCTTCAAATCAAAAATCGGAAATCATGTATTCGGATATCGGAAATCTTCTAACTGTACTACACGCCGATGGGAAATAAACAAAAAACAGGGCACTTGTAAATACAATGAATGCCTATCCAAAACTCAAGTTTCGTTCAACGTGTCATTCGTTGCGCTTTGCTAATTTTCCACTCTTCCGCCAGCCCTTGCCGCGCAGTTCCCAGACATAGATTCCGGCGGGAATATCGTTGAGGCGCAACAGGCCTTTTGTTCCAGAAAAATCTGCTTCCTGAATCAATTTTCCGTTCAGATCAAAAAGCCTAAGGTGCGAATAATCAAGGTTTTGTCCTGAAATACTGAACTCCGCAAGCGCATGCGCTGGATTCGGCGAAACACGCACAAAAACATTGTCTTTGGGCTCCTGGATTCCCGATTCCGTCTTGAAATTAGCCGAGAATAACCCGTTGCCGTGTGTTGCAGCCACCACATAGCCGTCCGCGCGACGAACATCCACGAAATCTACCACATTGGCACCCATCTGATCCGCGCCTTCGAGTGTCCACACAGTACCAATCAGGCCGGTAGCATGAAGTTTTAGGGTATCGGCACTGTAAAGTCCCACACTGGTGCCGCAGAAATATTTAAGCGAGCCATTGTCCATGGGTAAAATACTTACCCAACGCAGCGAGGAACCTGGGCCAGTGCCGGCCAGATTAGCTTCCAGATTTCCAGCCACTTTTTTCCAGCTTGCCCCCGCGTTTTCACTAAGGTACATGCTGTATACCACGTAATTGGAATACACCAAGACCACCCGATCCGGATTGGTCGGATCAATGGCGAGGCAATTAATAAAGGCATCCACCGCCACTGTATCTGGAGAAGGCAGTTTTGTAAAAGATGGCGTTCCTGTATGCGCATTGTCTACCCGGAAAACCTTATTGTTCGACGTGCCGAGATAAAGGCGATGTGCCGGAGCAGTTTCCGAAACGGCGATGGCTGTAAATTGGCCGGTCGTCAGGGTGTCCGGAAATTGCGTCCAACCCGTTGCGATGGTATCCCACTGCCCGGTGAGGGCGATAGAGTATAATTGATTTTGGCGGTAAAGTTTGTTCCCTGCGGGTTGGTACAAGATGTTTGCATCCAATGGATCTAGCGCCAAAGGATTGATGAACTGGTACTCATCTTTCGATGGGCCAATCGGATCGATCCGTCGGAAACCAAGCACATTTCCGCTTGCGTCCAAATTCACCTTGGCCACTTTACCTTGTTGAATAGAAAGGATATAAAAGGCTTTGTTGGGCGCAATTGCACCATAGGCGCCGTCGCCATTTACGGTTTGCCGCCAGGGAGCGGTGGGGTCTGCGGAATTGACAAAGAAATTGCCGTTGTCTTGCAAGCCCCCGATGATGGTGTTATCGCCAGCGACGTTTTTATCGATAATGGCGGTATAAAATTGCGACGTGATATACCCGTCATTCAGGTATGACCACTCAACAAAGGGGGAAAGACAGTTTTCTGTACGGTGAATGCCACCGTCACTGCCTGTGAGCACAACATTAGGATTGGAAGGCAGAAAAAGCACTTCATGAAGATCGGGGTGATGATTGGGGTAAAGTTCAAAAAACGGCAGCGTTGTGCCGATTTTATATCCGCCAATTTTGGTCGTGTTGTCCGGCGATGCAAAACCATCTGTACTGCGCCAAAGGTTCGTGCCTCCAATAATTACAGTGCCTGAGCCCGGCTGCACTTTCACCACCAGATCGTAGCCGCCTTGGGCAGCACATTGATCAAATTCTGTACCCGTGCTGGGCAAATTAGCCGTACGATTTTCCCATAATCCGCCAGCTCCAGAGCCATTGCCGCTCAGATAGGTATATTTCCAAAGACTCGTCCAATCATCAGATCCCAAATAATTGGTGTAATGGCCACTTCCGGGCGTAGTCCCGAAGAAATACACTTCGTTTTCGTTGTTTGGGTTGATCCCCATCACGATACGATTGTACTGGTTGGGTATATTGTTAGGGGTAATATTCACCCAGGTAGTGCCATTTGTACTCCGCCAGAATCCTTTTTGCCCGCCATCACTGCTGAGGGTGGCGTAGACTACACCGGTGCTTGTAACTGTCACATCCGTGAAATACGAAAACGGCGAGGTAGAATTACTTCCACGGACTACTGTCCACGAACTGCCGCCGTTGGTACTGCGGAAAATTGCGCCATAAGTCGCTGCATACACTACATCTTGCGTAGCAACGGGGTCAGTAGCTACACGCCACACCCCCTGCCAAACGGTAGAAAAGGAATGTGGACTGCCATCATCTGTGGCATTGATCGGCGACCAGGAGTTTCCGCTGTCCGTACTTTTAAACATCCCGTCGCCAAGGTAATAGGCACCCCCACCGGAAGAGGAAGAACCATAAAGTTCACCAGAAGTATAGTACCAAACGTTTGTCTTCCCGGTACGTGTATCTTGTGCAATACTTGTGCAACCAGGGTGGGCATTGAGCGGGGTTTTGCGAGTCCAGGTTTGGCCGGCATCCAAGCTGAGCCACATGCCGCCTGAAATGCCCCCTGCTAGCAGGCGGTTTTCGTTGGTAACATCCATCGCCAGGGCGCGGGTACGCCCACCTACATTCCAGGGCCCGCGTGACATCCATTCACCATTTTCATCTCGACCAGCTACAGCCTGGGGAAGGCTGGCTGCATATTTGCGTTCCAGGAATTGTATGCCGACCGGAATTTGCCCTGTGGCTGGGTCAGCGAGGCGCTTTCGTTCCCATTCCCGACGAAGTTTGCCATTTTCTTCCGACGCTCCTGAGGGCATTTTAGGACTGCCCGCAAGGTTTTTGCTTTGGTTTGAAAAATAAAAAAGGCCGCATGCGGCAAAGAGGATTGTTGCAAAAACAGGTATGATTCTTTTCATGCTAAAAGTTTTAGGCGGGAAAGATAAGGAACGGGGAAACAATAACTTGTTTCTAAAATAATGTGGCCAATTCGCAAAGGTGATAAAAGTGCTCAAGGATGAAAATTACCCCCTCAGAAACCTGACTTTTCCAAAAAAATGTCCAACGAGACTTCTGACTGTGTGAGTAACTTTAGCACTGTAATAATATTTGATACCAAATCATCTTTAAAAATTCGCTCGTATGGCAAAGAAAAAACTCAAACTCAACGATCTTAAGGTACAAAGTATCGTCACTTCACTAGAAGAAGGGCAGATGCAAACCTTAAAAGGAGGCCGGGAAGTAGTAGGCCGCCGCCGCAGTTACACGGTTCGCTGGACCATGGTGGATACCCGGGTTCAGTCGGACTCTCTTGGTGGCTTTCTGGGCGGCAATTAAAGCTGCTTGGCTTCCACTTCGCGCAAATATTTTTCGCGCACCACCGCTGCAAATTCTTGACCTCTTGCCTTGGCATCCAGCCAAGCCAAGAGGTCAAATGTTTGTAGTAATGCCCTCGTTTCCGGCACCTGTGCTTTGGGTTGCAGGTCGTTTTTTACTTTAGCAAAAACCTCCCGTTGGCCTCGAGTATCGGGCAGTTTTATCGCTTCAAAAATACCATGCATAAATCTCCGTTCCAGGTCATGGAGGCGGTTTTTTCTTTTTAAAAATCGCGCAGAAGTCCGTAGTTGCGAATCCAGGAGTAAGAAATTCCCCAACTCATAATGGAGAATAAGGGAGAGCATACGAGCCAGGCTTTGAAGGTCTTCCCGGCCCACCGTTCGGCGTTGTGCAAGCCAGTGATTAAGGTGATCGAGTGCCATATTGAAATCGCCGAGGCCAATACAAATGGGCACAAATTGGAGATAAAAACTCCCCGTTTCATAATCGTGTGGATCAAACAACTCCGCCTCAAGAAGACATCGTTCCATTTCACGCCTTCCTTCCTCAAATTCGCCCGTATACGTACACAAAGCAAAAAATGTACTGAAGTATTGACGGTGTATTTTACGGCGGTCATCTTCCGTAACAGGTTGAAGATCACGTATTTTTTCCAGGCAAGCCTGCACTTCGGAGTACTTTTGCAAGAGACCACAAGCTACGGTTTGGTTGCTCAATGCAGCAATGTAGTCCGACAAATTCTCACGCAGAAAATGGGGTTGCGACTCCTGCAAACTGATGAGTGTCTTCCCTGTTTCATAAAACTTTTCCTGTTCCAGCGCAGTATGGTAGTACAGACTTAAGGTGCGATAATAAAGCACCCTGGCCGTATGCGACACCGCTGCATCAGGATCAGCAAACGCCTGTTGATCCACGAGCTGGCGAAGGCGGGCTACACGATCCGGCCCGCGCTGGAGCGGGTCTTTTTTAATGGTAGCATAGGCCTGAAAAAATGCTCTCCGATAATGAGAGGCGTTACGCAGTTGCTCCATAGCGCGCGCTTCTTCATCCTGCAACCGATCCAGGTTTTTATGCAGAAAATCAATATCCATTCGGGTGTAGGCAAGTTGCTTTTCCCAACGCACAATTTCAATCTGATGTGCAAAGCTCTCGTACCGTTGAGCAAGTTTGCGTGCCTTGCCTAGCAGGTCGCGACAATCGCCGTAATGTCCTCGTTTGAAGAGGGCAGCTACGCTTTGAAGCAGTTGATTGAGTCGTTGCTGGGTGGAATGTAATTCGTCATAATTCTGAAGGCATTTCAGCACCAATTGGTAGAGATAGGCCTTAAGTTCAGCATATTTTTTACTGCCAGCATCCTGACCTTTGTAAATTTTTGTTCTCCATTTCTCTTCGTCAAAGCCTTCGGCAGTGGCCAAAGCCTCGAATAGTTGGATGTACTTGTTATCTGCCCCTGGTTTGCCCCTCACGAAAATGCGGAAGTAGCGCTTTTCGGCAGGCGAAAGCGAACGTACGAGACGGTGCAATTTGTCGGAAGGTGTTTTTGACATTTCAGATCAACGGATTTAGAGGCAAAATTGTCAGGTATTTATCATATTACCAAAACAAAAAACAAGCTCAGAAACCTGACTTTTAAAAAAAATTGGGTTGCAGACGGAAAAACTGTGCCCGACTTTTGTCTTATCAAATTGGGAAACAGCCACCTGTAACTTTTTAAAACTGTCTGTTATGCTAAACGCCATCGCAATCCGCCGCCTGCCAGAATCGCCAGAACCGAACGCTTCACTCGCTCGAGCCACGCCCATAAAACCTGTGCAGAATATCGAGCCCGTGATCAGGCCAGCACCTGAAGTAGAAAAAATCGCACTTCCTACCATGGAAGGGCTTTGTTTTGAGAAGGTAAAGCACATTACTTTTTTGGAGGCAAGTGGCAATTACACGGCTTTGCATTTTAAAGATAAACGGCAAGTGCTCATCTGCAAAACCCTGCGTGAAGTTGAGCAAATGCTTCCCAGTCGTGCCTTTGCACGCATTCATCGCTCGCATACCATTCACCTTAAACACCTCAAAAAATATGTTCGAGGCAAAGGTGGTCACGTGCTACTCCAAAACGGCGTGACGCTTACGGTATCTTCAGGCCAAAAGGAATCCTTTTTGGAGCATTTGAAAACTTATTTTGGGTAGTGCCCCTGTATTCCCACCATATTCCAACAAAGATAAACACCCACCTACCCTGAGCCCCAAAGCCCTCCCAAGCAAATAAACACAATAGCCCCCCTCCTTTCGCCTTCGGGCGGAGGGAGGGACAGGGAGGCGGGTAAAATAGACACAGTAAGGGTTTGGTTTGGCACCGGGCGCAGCAATTTGCGTCCGGTGATTTTTTTTGTGGAAGCGGCTCGAATTTTTCAGACCTTTCGCACTGAGATTCTACTAAGTACGAATCCTGCGTTCAAATCGCGAAATCCACCAAATCCCCCGCCTTCGCTAATGCAACGGCGGGTAAAGCATTCACCAGCGTTAAATGAGCAACGCCGATACCAACCTCCCACGCCGCTACCCTGGCCTCCGCCCATTTGAGCGCAGCCAAAGTGCTGTGTTTCACGGCAGGAGCGAAGACATCATCCGGCTCAGCAATCTTGTAATGCGTGAACGCTTGGTCGTCTTATTTGCCAAGTCAGGCATGGGAAAAACTTCCCTCTTACAAGCTGGTTGTGCCCCCGAACTCGAACGACAGGATTTTGTCCCCGTCTTCTTGCGTACGGAGCGAAGTGACCGTCCATTGCTCTCCGGCATCGGGGAAATGCTGGATAAAAACGCCCAAGTAGGTGGCACAGATAGCACGGGGCTTCGCCCGGGTGCTCCCCAGACCTTGTGGGAAAAAATGAAACGACTCGAGTTTGACCTCAATGGCTTACCCGCTACACCAGTGCTGGTTTTGGACCAGTTCGAAGAAGCTTTCACCCTTGCGCATACGGAGGAAAGTCGCAATCAGTTCTTTCTCGAGCTGGCAGATGTGGCCAACGAAACTATGCCTGAAGCACTTAGAGCCCTTTTGTTGGAAGATTTTGAATATGGTAAAATAGACGTA
>JBBQLD010000045.1:0-17668 GCA_038327555.1 Chitinophagales bacterium | reverse complement strand
CAGCGTAAGCACCAGTGAAAACATCAAACCACCCACTACCACCACACCCAGCCCTACGCGACTGGTACTCGCTGCGCCCAAAGAAAGTGCGATAGGCAAGGCGCCTAGTGCAGTAGCCAGTGTGGTCATCAAAATAGGGCGAAGACGGGCTTGGGCAGCCTCCCACACCGCTTGACTTTTGGGCATCCCGGCATCGCGTTTTTGGTTGGCAAACTCAACAATAAGAATTCCGTTTTTCGTTACTAAACCGATCAACATAATCATGCCGATTTGGGAGAAAATATTGAACGTATTGCCCGTAATTGCAAGACTGAGGTAGGCCCCCGCGATGGCTAGCGGTACGGTAAGCATGATGATAAAGGGGTCGCGGAAACTCTCAAACTGCGCGGCAAGAATGAGGTAAATAAGCATCAGCGCAAGTAAAAATGCAAAAGAAGTATTGCCGCTGCTTTCTTTGAAATCGCGTGAGGAGCCGGAAAGATCGGTCTCAAAAGACTCGTCCAATACTTCGGCGGCGATTCGTTCCATGACTTCGATGCCTTCGCCGAGGGTTTTGCCCGAAGCCGGGGCCGCACTGATGGTGGCTGATTTATATCGGTTGTGGTGGTAAAGTTGTGGTGGGTTGCTGGTTTCTTCGAACTTCACAATATTGTCGAGTTGTACCATTTCACCTCGGGTATTTCGGACATATAGGGCGGCAAGGTCGAGCGGCTCGTCTCGGTTGGCGCGGTCTACCTGGCCGATGACCTGATATTGGCGGCCATTTTGCAGAAAATAGCCAAATCGTCGCCCGGAGAGTGCAAGTTGTAAAGTTTGGCTCACATCCAGCACACTCACACCCAAATCTGCCGCTTTCAGCCGGTCGATTATAACCTGCAATTCTGGCTTGCTAAATTTCAAATTCACATCCACATTGGCGAAAACAGGGTCTTTTCGCGCCGCTTCGAGAAATTTGGGCACAACGGTTTTTAATTTTTCAAAATCCAGGGTCTGAATGACAAATTGAATCGGAAGCCCGCGACCGAAGCCGATGGAAATGGTTTCATCTTGGTTAGGAAACATCCTTGCCTCGGGCATTTTTTTGGTCATGGCCAACAGTTGCCCGTAAATCTGCATCTGGCTGCGCTTTCGCTCTTGTGGGTCAGTAAGCAGGAGACTGACGAAGCCAGAATTGGTGCTTCCTGAGCCAAAACCCGGGGCGGCAATACCGAAAACCATGCTGCGCTCAGGGATTGAATCCATGACTTTTTTCGATAGCCCATAGATAATGCTTTCCATTTTATCGTAATCGGTGCCTTCCGGGGCGGTCACGGTGGTGCGGATGAAGCTGCGGTCTTCTAAAGGCGCAAGTTCACTTTTGATCGTGCCTTGAAAATACCAGATCAACCCAAAACAAGCCACCAAAATCGCTAGACTAAACCATTTAAAGCCCATGAAGGAGCGTAGTGCATTGCCATACACCCGATCCATCCCTTTAAAAAACGGTTCGGTAGCGTTGTAAAACCGACCATGTGTAGTCACATTCCCACCCAATTTGACATTCAAAACAGGCGTCAGGGTCAGCGAAACAAAAGCAGAGATCAATACTGCGCCAGCCACCACGATGCCGAATTCGCGGAACAAACGCCCAGTGAATCCTTGCAAGAAAATAACCGGAATGAACACCACGGCAAGCGTGATAGATGTGCTGACGACCGCAAAGAAAATCTCTTTCGTACCTTCTCGAGCTGCCGTCCATTTGTCCATGCCCGCCTCTCGTTTTTTAAAAATATTCTCGGTTACCACAATGCCGTCATCCACCACCAGACCGGTAGCGAGTACGATGGCGAGCAAGGTTAACACATTGATACTGAACCCAAATAACCACATCAGGAAGAATGCACCGATGAGTGAAACCGGAATGTCGATGAGTGGGCGGAGTGCTATAAGCCAATTGCGGAAAAACAAGTAAATGATTAGTACCACCAAGCCAATGGCGATAAAAAGCGTCTCTGTCACTTCGCTGATTGCGCGGCGTACAAATCGACTTTTGTCAATGCCAATGCTCATCACGATATCGGGCGGAAGGTCTTTTTGAATCTGGTCGAAACGGCGGTAAAATTCATCTGTGATTTCTACCCAATTGCTGCCAGGTTGTGGAATTACCGCCAAAGAAACGCCTTGCACCAGGTTGCGTCGAGCGCCAGTTTCTTCATTATCAGGCCCTAAAACCGCCTCACCGATGTCTTTGAATCGAATAGCACTACTGCCCACCTGGCGGATAATCATATTGTTGAATTCTTCCTCCGTTTGCAGCCGACCAAAGGTTTTAACCGTCATCTCTGTTGCATCTCCACGGAGTTTTCCGCCGGGAAGCTCTACGTTTTCACGCGTGAGCGCGGCCAGGACATCTTGTGCGGTGAGCCCATAAGCATTCATTTTGGCGGGGTTCATCCAAAGGCGCATGGCCGGAAGTTTTGAGCCATATACGTTGACGGCGGAAACCCCGGGGATGGTCTGGATTTTTTCTCGAATCACGTTTTCAGCATAGTCCGAGAGCTCAATGATGCTGCGCGTACTGCTTTGAATGGGCACGAAGAGAATAGGGTCGCCACTGGCATCGGCTTTCGTTACTACGGGCGGGGCATCAATATCTTGAGGTAGGTTGCGCTGGGCCTGGCTCACTTTATCGCGTACGTCATTGGCGGCCTGTTCCAGATCAATACCCAGATCGAACTCTACGGTGATGTTGCTATTGCCGAGTGCTGAAGAACTGGAAATGGTTCGGATGCCAGCAATGCCGTTGATGGCCCGTTCGAGGGGCTCAGTCACCTGACTTTCAATCACTTCTGCATTGGCGCCTGTGTAGTTGGTACGCACCGTGATGTTTGGCGGATCAATGGCAGGGTATTCGCGCACGCCCAAAAAAGTATAGCCCACCACACCAAAAAACACGATAAGAATGCTCATCACGGTGGCGAAAACAGGGCGGCGGAGCGAGAAGTCGGGTAGGCTCATAAATTAATTTGGAAGATACGTAGCAACAACAAAAGTACAGCACCGAAAATTGTTTTTGTGGACTATCTCCCCCAAATCCACCCCCCCCCATTTCTTATGCTCACCCGCCCCCACCCACCATTCGTCGTTAAATTCCACCTTTCTGCCCCCAAACCCTTGCACAGTCCAATTCAATATGATTACATTTGCTATCAAATCAATATCAAATCAAATTCAATTATCGCCATGGAAAAAACGATTAAACCAACCTCGGGCTGGGCTATGTTACTTCTCCTCCTCCTAATGGTAGCTGCTGGGATCTTTTTATTAATCATCCGACAATTTCCGCTGGGGGCTGTATTGCTGGTCATAGCTTTTGCAATTATTGCCCCGGGGTTTATTGCAATTGAGCCGAATAGCAGTCGGGTTTTGACCCTTTTTGGCTCATACATCGGCAGTATTAAAGAGAGTGGCTTCTTTTATACCAACCCATTTTACCTTAAACTGAAAGTCTCGCTCCGAGCTGACACCCTCGATGTACCTTCCATTAAAGTAAACGACAAGCAGGGCAATCCGATCATGATTGGCGGCGTGGTGACTTACCGAGTGCAGGATACGTTCAAGGCCGCTTTCGCGGTGGAGAACTACCCTTTGTTTGTAAAGATCCAAAGCGAAACTGCATTGCGTAAGCTCGCCGGGATGTACAATTACGACAATTGGGAAGATGAAGCCGCCACCATAACCCTGCGTTCCAGTTTTGATGAAGTGAACCACCAACTGGCGCACGAAATCAGCGAACGGCTCCAAATTGCGGGTATCGAGATCATTGAAGCGCGGATCAACAACCTGGCTTATGCTACCGAAATCGCCCAGGCCATGCTTCAGCGTCAGCAGGCTACGGCTATCGTGGCCGCCCGAAGCAAAATCGTGGAAGGCGCGGTCGGCATGGTCGAAATGGCACTGGCCCAACTTTCCCACAAAAAGATTATCGAATTTGACGACGATAAAAAAGCCGCGATGGTCAGCAATCTATTGGTCGTGCTTTGCGGCGACCGAAATGCGCAACCCGTATTAAATACAGGGTCACTGCATCAATAGTTGGTTGCTCTTGTAAATGGGAATAATTTGGAATGGTGTCTCTTGGATTTTTGATAAAATCCAAGAGACACCATCCCAAATTATTCCCATTTACAAGACCAGGATTACGATCTGTTTAAACTTTAAACCGTAAATGGATTTGTAGGATGGCGTGAGAAAAAGTTTTTGCCAAAAAAACTTTTTCTCACGCCATCCTGCAAATCCATTCCCAAACACATAAAATGGCAGCAAAAAAATCATTCGTACTCCGCATGGACGAGGCTACGTACTCCGCACTCGAAAAATGGGCTGCTGATGAATTTCGGAGTGTAAACGGGCAATTGGAATGGATGATAGACAAGATGTTGCGTGAAGCAGGCCGTAAGCGCAAGGAACACAAGGCCGATCCAACTATGGAGGAAAAGTCATTGCCGGTTCAAGGCAAATAAGTGCAAACTTTTCCCCGAGTCTCCGTTTCTTTGCCCACTTTTTCACGCAAAAACTTACAATCACCTTGAAAAAAGGATACTTAGCCGCACTGATCGTTTTCATTGTGTTGCTCATTGATCAAGCCTCGAAGTTTTACATCAAAACTAATTTTGAGTACAACGAAGACGTGCTGATGTTCGGTAAGGAATGGGCCCGCCTGCATTTTGTAGAAAACGAGGGCATGGCCTTCGGCATTACTTTCGGCTGGGAATATGGCAAACTTTTGCTCAGCTTGTTCCGCATCCTGATGGTAGTGGGCCTAATTTGGTACACCCGCTTGCTCATGGATGCCAAGGCGCCAACTGGATTCATCATGAGTATCGCGCTGATCACAGCTGGAGCTTTGGGAAATATTATAGACAGCACTTTTTATGCGATGATATTTTCCGACTCTACCCATAATATTGCCCAAATGGTGCCCTGGGGTACAGGCTATGGCCATTCAAATGAACTGCCTATGGGTGGTTTCATGCATGGCAAAGTGGTAGATATGCTCTATTTCCCAATGAAATATTTCGAGATGCCGGAGTGGCTTGGGGGCGATACCTGGTTGTTTTTTAGCCCAATTTTTAATGTGGCCGATGCATCTATCACTACAGGAGTGCTCATCATCTTGCTGTTCCAACGGAGGTTTTTCCGCGACGGTTTTATGGATGAAAAACCCGAGCCGCATGCAGAGATTTTGGCCGGAATAGATAATTTACCAGAAAATGAACCAGAGATGACGAGCGAAGAAATGGCTGCTGAAAATGATGAGCTGCCAATTTCCGAAGCCGCCAAAGCAGAAAATCCAAATACCCCAGAAAGCGAACTGGGAAAGCCGCTTTTGTAAACTATATTTAGAAAGGGTACATATTTTCTTGTCTTGGAGCCAAGGGCGATTTTATTGTTCGGAAAATCAACCAATAATTCGAGTAATCAAGCTGTAGTTGAGTTGTCATCCTGTATGGATTTGTCCACATCAAGTGCGCTTTGGAAGGGTGGATGCCATTTTGAAAATTTGAAGTGCATGCACACTAATAAAGCGCACTTGATGTGGACAGATCCCGACAGGGAGACAACTCACGTTTACCATTAATTATTTCTGCTGTCTAGAGCTTATCAGCCTCTAGCTTGCTGAGGAAGTCCGTTACGTCCCCACTGGATGCTACAAATACCAGTTTGGTTTTAGTGAGGTCGATAGTACCCGTGACGGAACGTATATCGGAACCAGCTTGTGCATTGATCGTAATGATGTCTCCATTCCAAGAATACGTTCCATTTAAGGTAGACTCAAATATTCCTGGAGGATTAGAGCTTAGAATGGTGGTGGTATAATTAAAGGCAACGGTGCCGCTTTGAGTGAACTCGACTTCAAGTTCAGTTTTCATGGTACTAGTTGGGATCAATATGTCATTTGTGCCAAAGAAAGCCTTGGTTGCCTTCCATTTTCCAACAATCAGTTCTTGGGGTGTTGGTTCTGCAACTACGGGGTCTTTCTTACAGCTGGAAACCAAACCGATCAGGGTAAAGGCAGCGAAAAATAAGATGTGTCTCATAATGTGTTGAGTTAAAATACCCGGTAAAAACTGGATATATGGATGAAAAAAAAGAAAAGTCTGAGTTTCATGTAGGTTTTTTTGGTAGGGAACGGGTAACAAGTTGTTGTTTATCCGTTCCCTAGAGCTCAATTCGAAGTGTTCCGCTGCCTCAAAACCTCGTACAAAACAATTCCAGCCGCCACACTCACATTGTAGGAATCAAAGTCTGTGGCTTGTGGGATTTTTACCACAGCATCCGACATTTTTAAGAGTTTTGGGTGAACCCCTTCGCCTTCCGAACCCATCAAAATAGCCGTTGGCCCGGTCAATTCTGCTTTAAAAAGTGGGATGCTCCTGTCGCTTAATGCAGTGGCAACCACTTGCACGCCACATTCTTGCAGCCATTCCACCGTACTAAAAAGACTGCGCACGCGGCACACTCGGATGCGCGCTAACGCACCCGCCGAAGCTTTCATTGCTTCTTCATTGATTAATGCTGATCCAGACTGTGGTACAATGACCGCATGCGTTCCGGCACATTCCGCTGAACGACAAATTGCCCCAAAATTCCGCACATCCGTCACGCCGTCCAAGATAACAAACAAAGGATTTTGGCCCTGTTCGAACACAAAAGGCAGTACTTCTTCCAAATTTTGGAAGGCAATCAAAGCTAAGTGTGCCACCACACCCTGGTGCTGGCCGCGCACCATTTTATTCAGTTTTTCCTTTGGCACGACCTGGAGCGGAATTCCATATTCCTTGGTCAGGTGCCGGATTTCCTTTTCCATTTCACCTCGTTCGCCTTGCTGGAAAAATACTTTTTCTACTAGCTTTCCTGCACGGATGGCCTCTGTAACAGGGTGGTGACCGTAAATTAGGTTGGTATCTGCCATTTGAATTTGGACTGCAAGTGATTTGGATATTGGGCCTTTCCAAATCCTCCCGCAAAAATAGTTTTTCCAGATCGGGAAAATCTAAAAAGCGGTCTTAACTTTGTTCGACAAAGTGTTTTGCAATGAACGATTCTCAAAAACAACTAGAACACCTAGCCGAAATGCGCTCCCTGATGGAGCGTAGCACCCGTTTTCTTAGCCTTAGCGGGCTTTCCGGGGTCTGGGCAGGCGGCTGTGCATTGGTGGGTGCTTTTTTTGTGCGCAACTATCTGGAAGCGCAATATCTCGGCGAATATGATGTTCGCGACGCCTATTTCGATCGATCAGGGTCGGTCGCCAATGCCGGACTAGGGTATGAAACCACGATTGTGTTGACGGCCCTGGTGGTACTCACCGCAGCTTTGGCAGGCGGCTGGTTTTTTACCGCTCGAAAGGCCCGCTTGCGCGGCGAACGCATCTGGGATGCCAGCTCCCAACGACTTTTATGGGCTTTGGTGGTGCCCTTGGCCACCGGAGGGGTATTTTGTCTCGCTTTGTTGTACTGGAATCTGATCGCATTTTTAGCCCCGGCGACCATGGTTTTTTATGGTCTGGCGCTGCTCAATGGGAGCAAATACACCCTTGGAGACGTTGGCTCACTGGGTCTATTACAGATTGTACTGGGCCTTGCCGGGATGTTTATTCCAGGCCGTGGACTGGAGCTGTGGGCCATAGGTTTTGGTGTTTTGCACATCCTTTATGGCGGCTGGATGTATTACAAGTATGATCGATGAAAGATATTCTTACCCAACTCAATCCTGTTTTTGATCATCGCAACCGACTGGGCATCATGTCCATTCTGGCGGTAAACGATTGGGTAGATAACGGCACACTGAAAGAATTGCTCAACCTGACCGACGGCAACCTGGCCAGCCACATGAAGCCGCTTGAAGCCGCTGAATATGTGGAATACCGAAAGCAATTTGTAGGCCGCCGGCCACAAACGACCTATGCCGCAACGGTGGCTGGAAAGGCTGCGTTTAAGGCACATTTGGATACGCTGGAGCGTTTATTGAAAATGAACGAGGCTAAATGAATGGAGTATATTGAGTATTTTTGTCGAAATTTTTGACCTATGACGGCACAAGCACGTTCAATGCCACAGCAGGCAGCCAATTCAATCACTTCTTTGGAAGAGTACTTCGCTTTTGAAATGAAAGCAGAAGGGAGACATGAGTTTGTGGAAGGCAAAATTGTTGCGATGGCCTATACTTCAGAATCCCATGGCAAAATTGCCAGCAACCTTAACCGCTTGCTAGGAAACTGTTTGCTTGAAAAAGCCTGTGATGTTTATTCCGGAGATCGTATGCTCTTCGTAAAAGCCTGTAATCAGGTGTTTTATCCTGACTTACTCCTGGTGTGCGGGGAGCATCAGTTTTATTCAGCTGGCCCAAAAATGAAGGCCACACTCAATCCTTTAGTTGTGGTTGAAATTCTGTCTGATTCAACGGAGCAGCATGATAAAACGAATAAAACCAGATGCTATAAAAAGATCCCCGGCTTACAACAGATCGTATTCGTGTCGCAACAAGAACAACACGTCCGAATCTTGGAAAATGAAGACGGTAAGTGGGTAGACACAGAATTTTACGAGCCAGAGGATGTGCCGCGCATTGGCAATTGCGATATTCCATTGCAAGAAATTTACCGTCGGGTGGAAATTGAAACCGCCAATACCTAAAGCTTTCCTATGGCATTTACTTCCGGCTCACTCCCTCTAAAAAAGGCACAAACCGAAAGTTATCCAGCCGCTCTTCCCGAAACTCGTCCGCCGAAACGCGCGTAATTTTCAACATTTGCTGCACCGACTCCCCTACCGGGATAACCAAAATTCCACCCACAGAAAGTTGTACTTTAAGTGGTTCTGGAATGACCGGTGCTCCTGCCGTTACAATAATCTTGTCAAATGGAGCTTTTTCGCTCAAGCCCTTCGAGCCATCCCGAAAAAAACATTTTACGGTCTTGAAGCCTAATTCTTCCAATAATTTTTTGGTCTGGAAATAAAGTCCCTCCTGCCGTTCCACGGTAAATACTTTTGCACCCAGAACCGCCAAGATTGCGGCTTGATACCCTGATCCTGTACCTATTTCCAGCACATGATCGCCGTTTTTGATGTTCAATAAAACGGTCTGGTATGCCACCGTATAGGGCTGCGAAATGGTTTGTTCGCAGCCTATTGGAAAGGCTTTATCTTCGTAGGCATGTTCTTCAAAGGCTTTTTCTAAAAAAAAATGTCGCGGCACAGCGGCCATCGCGGCCAGCACAGCCTCGTCGGCAATGCCCTTTTGGCGCAAGGTATCGATCATGCGTTTGCGCAGGCCTTTATGGCGGTAAGAGTCAGTCAATTGTTGCGAATTTGAGGAACTAAAGATGAGATGATTGGAGAAATTGAAAAATGAAGTGCGAAAGTACGTTTTGAACAAATACTTTTGCCCGCAAGTCACATCAGTCAAATCCATAAATCCACAATTTCAACAAATAAATAGCACCAATGGCAATTCCAATCAAATTCGGCACAGACGGCTGGCGCGCCATCATCGCCGATGAATACACCGTAGATAATGTGATGCGTGTGGCGGAAGCTACCGCAATTTTCATGAAAAAGCACAAGATGAAATGCGCGGTCATTGGCCACGACTGTCGTTTTGGTGGCTTGCTTTTTGCGACGACTACAGCACGTGTTTTAGGGGCTTATGGTATTCAGAGTCATATTGCCAGTACTGGTTTTGTCAGCACGCCTATGGTATCATTGGGGGTCGTAAAACTCAAAGCCAACCTCGGCATTGTGATCACAGCAAGTCACAACCCGCCCTCCTACAATGGCTACAAGCTAAAATCAAGTTTTGGCGGTCCATCGATCCCTTCTGATGTGGCAGAGTTGGAAACTTATATCCCGGAGGTTTGCTCCCTGAAAGAACTCCCATCGCTCAATGAGCTGCGGGAAAAGAATTTGCTCAAAGAAGCAGATCTCGAAGGGATGTATCTAAAACACGCCCGAAAGAATTTTGACCTGAAACTGATCAAGTCTGCAGCGGGCAAGATCGCTTATGATGCAATGTATGGAGCTGGCCAGAACGTGGTTAAAAAACTGCTTCCACGTTCTATATTCCTCCACTGCGACAATAATCCTGGAATGCACGGTCAGGCGCCTGAACCCATTCACCGCAACCTGTCGCTGCTGAGCGAGACCATTAAAAAGAATCCGAAGATCACTGCGGGTCTTGCCACCGACGGAGATGCAGATCGCATCGGTTTATATGACGAGGATGGTAATTTTGTAGACAGCCACCACATCCTGCTGTTATTGTTGTTGTACCTGCACAAGTACAAAGGCATGAAAGGGAAGGTTGTATTTACCTTCTCGGTGACGGACAAATTGAAGAAAATGGCCGAAAAATATGGCCTTCCTTATGAGATCACGAAAGTAGGTTTCAAGTACATTGCTGAGATTATGACGCAGGAAGATGTGCTCGTGGGTGGTGAAGAGTCCGGTGGACTGGCTGTAAAAGGCCACATTCCGGAGCGCGATGGCGTGTGGATTGGCCTGATGGTATTCGAATTCATGGCCGCAACGGGCAAAACCCTAAAAGGCCTGGTTCGTGAAGT
The DNA here is from genome assembly GCA_038327555.1 of Chitinophagales bacterium. Classification (GTDB taxonomy): domain Bacteria; phylum Bacteroidota; class Bacteroidia; order Chitinophagales; family Saprospiraceae; genus M3007. The sequence continues at coordinate 7,068 of JBBQLD010000045.1, read as the reverse complement.
ATATGATGAAGTAGGCGAGTTCGCTTTTGAACGCGATGACCTGCACATTACTGAAGACCAAAAGCAAAACGTGATCAAAATGTGCAAAGACCGCGCCTATACTGCTTTCGGACCTTACAAGATCAAAAGTGTAGAAGATCTTGATGGGTGGAAATTTGTGTTCGGCGACGAAAAATGGGTCATGATTCGGGCATCTGGAACTGAGCCTGTTTTGCGGGTGTATGCACAGGGCCCAAATTTGAAGGAATGCCGGGCTATGTTAGAGGCCGCGAAATCTACTATTTTGTAACCCAACCTATAAAGCCACGAATTGCACTAATTTGCACGAATTGACACTCAATTAGTGAAAATTCGTGCAATTCATGGCAACCAACAAACATGAAAATAGCCATCGGCTGCGACCACGCAGGTTTCCCCTACAAAGAAGGTATCATCTCCATGCTACAGGCACAAGGATATATGGTGCTAGATTTTGGTACCCACTCACTTGATTCGGTAGATTATCCGGATTTCGCTCACCCCGTGGCAGAGGCCGTGGAAAGTGGGCAGGCGGAACGCGGTATTCTGCTTTGTGGTAGTGCCAATGGCGTTGCCATTACAGCTAATAAGCACCAACAGATCCGCTGTGCCATTTGCTGGACGGAGGAACTGGCTTCTCTCGCAAGACAACACAACGATGCGAACATTATCGCCCTGCCCGCCCGTTTTGTGCCGGAAATTTTGGCTCAGGCCATGGTGCGTATTTTCCTTTCGGCTAATTTTGAAGGAGGGAGGCATGGAACCCGGGTAGGAAAGATTGCTTGCACGTAGAAAGGGGCTACCATACCAGGAGGTGGGGGTCTCATAAGCGGGATTTGGCCCAGTGGGTTAAAATTTTGTTTGGTTTGAATCCTTTATTCACGGGGTGACTTAGAAGTCACCCCGTGAATAAAATATTCAAACCAAACAAAATTTGACTGAGCACCGCATTGATTCACTGATGAGATACCCTCACTAACTTTGAGCCTTTACCTTCTAACCAGTTTGCCAGACACCATTTGTTTGCCTACCCGCAAACACCAGATACTCAGACTGCCGGGCGATACTGACGTGGCTGGAATTTCCCAATAGCTGGCACCTGCAGGCAAATCTTTGGTCTCTGAATAAAGGATCCTGCCAGTAAGGTCTGATACCTCCAAAGTGGCCGTTTCAGCGTTTTCCAGCTCAAGTTCCAAAAATGTACTTTCCCCATAAGGGTTGGGGCTGGGCGTCTGCACGCGTAATCCGGATATTTCCGGAGAGAACACGGGCACAGAACCAGTATATACCGCACCCATTTTGAAGTAACCAGTACAGTTGGTCCCAATAGCAAAGTTCCTTGCGTCAAGATCCGTGGTGATCATTTTCAGGACATCTTCCAATTGAGCATTTTGAAGAACTTTGATATGCAGATAGAAAAGAGGTGCTTCAGCAGGAATAAAAAGAGGACTTGTGGTCAGGTCTCCTGATGAGACAGTGCGTAAACTGCCTGTAACATTGTTAAAAAAAACAGCTGCAGACCCCGGGAATGGCAAGTAGATCGCCCCTGAAGAAATGGAGTCCAATTGGGCAATGACCGGATTCAGATAAAGGTTGGTCTGAATGCCTCCAAACCAAAAATCCTTATCGAATTTGAGGGGTACGACTATATTACTCCCCGCCAGGATCGGACCTTGTGGCATGATCAGGGTGAGAGAATCCAGATTGTCAACAGGAATAAAAGGCTCGTTGTTGAGCCGAACATCCCCGTTTACATCCCCGGACTTCACCGCGATCACTTTGGCCGTATCTCCCTCCAGCAGCATCAATTCACTCAGACTGATCTCTGTTTGGCAATTCCCACTGAAGGGATTGGCAGGGTTGGAGAACTGGCAATAGTCGGGGTATATTTGCCAGGGTACTTGACTCGGAAAATCAGTATATATCCCCAAAATCATTTTTCGGGATTCAACGATATCGAATGTGGTGAGAGAACCAGATTTATTGACATCTCCGGCAAAAATGGAATAGGGCGATGGCAATGGGCTAATGCCTAGAATGTGCTGCGCTAAGTTGCAAAGATCGATGATATTGACCCCATTCAGCGCACCCGTATCCGGCATAGAAGCAGTGTAGCTGAAAGTTGTTCCCGGCAAATAATCACTTTGCACTACGGTTACCGCCGCGCAACTACGGGTAGTATCCAGCATGAAAATGATGGGCGAATAGGGGAAGGCAGGGTTGTTGGGCTGAAAGATCAGGGTAGCCCCTTTCACTGGCCGGCCATCATTCCACATTTCAATACAGAGTTGGAAGTGCAGGGTGTCGTTTTGAGCGGCTGTTTGACTTGATTGAAGCAAGCTGAACAGGATGGCAAGGAGGAAACCGCAAGGGAGTCTTTGAATCCTCCAGCATAACGGTTGTGCGGATCTCTTCATAATGAAATTATTTAAAATGATCGTTTTTGTGTAAGTGACAAGTTATTATTTACCCGTTCCTGAAAAATCAAGGTGTTCAAAAGGGTTCAAGGTTTACACTTCACCACCCGTGCTTGTCCTAAGCGCAGGCCATATTTGAAAATGGTGGCTAAAAATATTCCTTGCGGCAGTTCTTCATCGGCAATATACATCTGAGTCCCGGTGCCTTTTTTCTCCAGCATCAGTCGCCCACTGAGGTCGGAAATCTGGCAAACAAAGTCGCCAGACGCTCCCAACGAGATCGTCACGCCCGCTGAAGTCGGTACCGGCCATATCCGCAGCATGGGTCGCGCCGGATGGGCTTGTTCCTTGGTGCCTGAGATAAGCGGCGTGCCTATGGTATGAAAGGTCTCATTGGTCGGAATCGGAGCCGAAAAATCTGGATAGGCCCAGGCTTGATTGAAAATAATGACCCCGGCCGTTAAATCCGGCCGTTGTGACACCCGGAATTTTACCCAAGCCCTTCCCGAATCGGCCACTGTACCCATAAACCGAAAGGTGAGTACACCCGCTCCACTCAGATCAAATTGGTAAGCCTGGCTCGCCGGGCCAGTTACGACCGAGCCGGGATCAAGCAGTATATAATCCAGGGTATCGCGCAGCGTCAGTGCCAGCACCGAATCTCCTGAAGTGTTTTGGAAATGCAATTCGTACTCCAGGTCTGTATTGGGCTGAATAAGGTGTTCCGCATTCCAGCCTTCGGGAAATGCGACCTTTTCTTGCCCCTGTGCATTGGCCACTACTGGCCGACATTCGGTTTCGGAGAAATAGCCCCCGTCATAGAGGCCAAACTGATTTACATAACCTGTTGAAAAACTACCAGTCGCACTACATCCTTCTACGACTGCCGCGATATGTGGGTCGCTCTGCCAGTCGGGGATGCCGGGATTTTGCAGTACCTCCATTCGCCAGGTGGATCCATTGGCCGGGAAACTTGCCACAAATTCTTCCCCGGCGCCGAGTTGCAAGGATCCGTTCTGCAAGAACATCACATTGTCTTCCACCACGATATAGGGCTGCGATTCTATCATCGGCAGCCCAATGTTCCGCACCCGAAACCGAACGCTATCTCCCTCACAATGTCCTTCCAAAATCAGTAAGGGCCCGTTAAGGGAGGCCACACAGGGTTCATCGGGTTCGATATTTGCCTGTACGCAAAGGGTTCGACCAAGCGTTTCAATGCTACAATCCGATTGAATCTGCACCCAAAAGCTGCTATCTGCCAGCGGCTGCATGTTACCCAGCGGGAACCGCCAGGAATGGGGGCCTGTCTGTGTGAAGGGCAGAGAAGCGCCTGTCAGGTGTAGCAACGAATCAAGTTCAAGTGTAACAGCGGCATTTTCGGCTGGGGCCGTGCCGGCATTGTTGTAACGGATGATAAACGTGTTTTCAGCACAATGCAACCAATAATCGATGCCGGCGTCCACCCGGGGCAGGGGGCAAAATCCTGCGCTTTTTACAGGAAAATCAAGGGCGTCGGATTGAAAAGGGGCATCAAATACTACCATTTCATCTTGAGAACATTCGGCTCCCCAAAGCCCATTGGGCAATAATACCGAGATACGGTGTTCTCCAATGCCTGCCTCTAATTGATAATGCCCGCTGCTGTCTGAAGTAGCATAGTGCAAATCTCCATTGGGCCTTTCCACTTTGATCAGCCAACCACTTAGGGAAAGTTCATTGGCGGCGGCCACGCAATCATTGTTTTTATCCCAGAATACCCGACCGGAAATCTTATTCGTAAAGGCTTGTCCCAAGGAATCAGTCCGAAGCAGATAGCTGAAATAGCTGCCGTTCTTCGCATAGTTGCCGGTCAGGAAAAAACCTCCGTCGTGGGTGCGGGTAGCGGCCCAGGAGGAATGTAAAAAACTGGGCGCCTCAAAATTTCTCCGCCATATTTCAACTCCATTTGCTTGAAAATGAGCGAAATAAGCCCGACTAAAAGCCGTTCCGCTAAAGGAATAATTCGTACCCAAGGCGAAAAAACCGCCCTGCTCGTCCGGAATGAGGTCTGTCAGATAAAGGTCAAAGGGAGCACTGATCCGCCATTTTTTAAGTACGGTTGTATCCCTGTCAAGCAAATAGACTGAGTCGCGGTGCATCAGCCAGAAAGTGCTGTCGCTGGCCGGTTTGCAACGGGCCTGATCCGTGGTAATAAAATTGGAAAAGTGGGGCAGGGTGATCTGGAATTCCAGATTACCGGCTGCATTGATTTGAAGTACCACTGCTGCCGGCACTCCGATGGGCAGGCTGTTTCGAAGCAGGGTTACGGTAAAGCCGCCGTCGCTGCGGAGTTCTAGATGTTTGACGATCAAGCCGGAGGTTTGCGGGAATGCTTTCGTCCAAAGTTCTATGCCCGCCGGATCAGTACGGAGCAATCGGAGTTGATTGTCGGCTTCCACGGCCAGGGCAAAGCCGCCATCAGGCAATTGTCGCACACATTTTGCATCATCCAGTACGCCGAAATTGTAATTGCGTTCCCAAATTTTTTGCCCGTTTAAATTAAACAGGGCCAGCAAAGCATCTCCATTATTGGCCAAATACGAGATTTTTCCAGCCACGGCAAGGTTGCCTTCTGTGGTCAGGATCAGCGAACGGCCTTCATCATCGCCCGCTGCGCCAAAGGTTTTTTGCCATTGTATATGCCCGTCCTGGTCTGTTTTGTTCAGCACGATCTGCCGGCCCTGAGGCCCTCCGATTATAGAGTTCGCCAGCAGGACTGCACCACCATCCGGTGTTTCACAAACCGCTGTCGGAAGGAGCATGCCTTCAAAGGTTTTGCGCCAGCCTTGTGCAGAAGCCAGGGTGCTGAAGAAAAGAATGAGAAATGGGACTAAACTTTTCATGGGTGATTAAAATGGTGCAAAACTTGGAGACCAACTAATTACTCCACAAAAGTACCCCCAACATTTCCTCCCACCATCAATCAGGGGTAACAACATTTCTTTGTTTTTGTCGAAATAATAAGCTTGATTATTTACCTTTGAACCATGTATCACAGCAAACTTATCGCGCTATTCAACACGCTTTCAACTGGCGAACGGCGGCGGTTTAAGAAATGGGTCAATTCGCCTATTCATAATTTTAATCCTAGAATATCAGCATTTTATGATTATTTAGATACTCGATCTGAATTTACTCCCCGGACTTTGCACCGGGAACGCGCCTTTGCGGCAATAGTTGAAGATCAAGGGTATGATGATCTTCAAATGCGTCGCTTAATGTCGGAATTTTTAGGGGTATTAGAGGCCTTTTTGACCCATGAAGCATGGCGTGAAAACCCCTCTGAGCAATGGTTGTCCCTGGCTAAAACCTATCGAAAACGCCAACTTTCGGCTGATGCGACGGCCTATCTGAATAAAGCAAAAGCGCTTTTGCAGGAACAACCGCTCCGGGATGCGCGGTATTTTCTCGACCATTATCGTTTGCAGGAAGAACGACTTGCCCAAAATACGGCCCGGGACGCGGCGCTTAATTTGCAGGAAATGGCGGATGAACTCGCCCGCTTTTTTGTAGCAGAATTGCTGCGAAATGCCTGCTCTGCTGCCAGCCATGCGGCCATCTATCGGGCTGATTACCAATTGCCTTATCTGGAGGCCGTGCTGGCCGATTGTGCAGGAGGGCTTTACCATGATGTGCCGCTTATTCAGGTGTATTTTCACAGTTACCGATGCCTGAGTGAGGCAAGCTCCGACGAACATTTTTTTTCGTACAAAAAACTACTTCCTGATGCGGCACACTGGCTTTCAAAAACCGAATTGAGGGATGTGCTGCTCTTCGGGATCAACTATTGTATCCGTCGACTGAATGTAGATGCACCCGGTTTTTTACGGGAGGCCTTTGATCTTTACAAACTTGGGCTGGAGCAGGAAACCTTTATAGAGAATGGCCTATTGAGTAGATTTACCTTTAAAAACATCGTGGCGATTGGGCTAAAACTGGGCGAAACGGCCTGGGTTGAACAGTTTATTGAGCAATATGCCCTCTTGCTTTCTCCGGAATTCCGGGAACATTATGAACGTTTTTGTCGCGCTAAGCTCTGCTATCAAAAACGCGACTTTGATCAAGTGCAATCCCTATTGCACGAACTTGATTCAGACGATGTGTTCCTGGAACTGGATGCCCGCGTTTTGCTCTTGAAGGTCTATTTTGAAATGGCTGAATGGAGGCTATTGGAAGGATTTCTCACCGCTTTCGAGCGCTTTGTGGGCCGGAAGAAAATGCTGGCTTACCATGCGCCGAACTACCGCAACATCATTCAGTTCAGCTGCAAACTGATGGGGTGGAAAACAGGCAAACGGGCCTTTACAACAGAAGAATTGGAAAGCATTCGACTTCAAATCAGCACCGCCAAGCCGTTGACGGAACGAGTATGGCTACTGGAGCGCTTCGATTCGGATTAATCGTCGTAATGTCCTTTCAGATCTCATTATTCTTGATCAACTCCTCTTCGTCCCGCTTAGCCCGTTTTTTAAAGAATTTTGAATCTACCACAAGCAAGCCAAATGATTCCCCTTCATACTTGTCGCGTTTGGAGTGGTGTGTGCCATGTGCCCGAAGGATGGCGCGGCTGTATTTGCTGTCCAACTGTTTG
>JBBQLD010000044.1:0-17756 GCA_038327555.1 Chitinophagales bacterium | reverse complement strand
ACAGGCATCCAGCGGGGAGATATTACCAACACGAATGTCAACCAAAAGGAAGATTTCGTCACAGGTCAGGCCAATGACCCCGATGGAGTGTCTATTGATGCGGTGAACCGAGTCTTGTATTGGGTGAATTACAACGGCGGTGTTTGGAAGAAAAATCTCGACGGAACAGGCGAAGGCGAATTAATTCCAGGAGTAGAAGGTGGTAGTATGTTGGTTGTAGGCGATCGGATTTTTTACGATCAATATGTGGCCGCCGGGGATATTCACCTTAAATCTGCTAATTTGGACGGCACTGGAGTAGCCGTACTCGCTACCGGAATCACGCGAGTCGTGTACGCCCTGGCGTATGAGGCCTCAAGCAATAAGGTCTATTGGGGTGATCGAAACATTGGCACCATAAAGCGGGCCAACCTGGATGGATCAAATGCTGAAGCATGGTATGTGAATGCCGATCTTAGACCTCGGGGTATTTCGTTTGGGAAGCGGTTTTAGAAGGGCGGTTATTATTTCATCGGTATTAGTGCAAATCCTCGCGACTACGCGCCTGTTTTTGATCTGTTTCAACGCATTATTCTCATTACTAACATAAGTCATCCCGAATTTTTCTTTTTTTGATTGACGGACTCCGATTACATGATAGTTGATTTTTGAAGGAGTGGCAGATCTTAAGATTTTTGAGGTGCAGCACAGATAAAATCTTTGAAAAAGTGGACGGTGCTTCGTCGGGCCATCAAAAATCATATAGTCGGAGTTCGTCAATCAAAAACACTTTAAGGTGACCAAGAAAAAATTCGAGATGGCTCATGTTTTATCGCTCACTCCGCGCCCAAAAATGGATACCTAAAATCGGTTGGCGGCACCATATTTTCCTTCAAAGTTCGTGGAGATAGCCACCTATAAAGGTTGATCATCGAACCCGCCTTGTCGTTCGTGCCGGAAGCGCGACCTCCACCGAATGGCTGCTGACCAACTACCGCACCTGTAGGTTTATCGTTGATGTAATAATTGCCGGCAGCATGACGGAGTTTGTCATTGGCCAGCGCGAGTGCTGCACGGTCATTGGCAAAAATAGCACCCGTGAGGGCGTAAGGTGAGGTTGCATTCGCTATATCAAGTATCTTGGAAAAATCCTTGTCCTCGTACACAAAGATAGTCAGCACTGGACCAAAGATCTCCTCGCACATTGTGATGTACATCGGGTCAGAAACCTCCAGCACCGTCGGCTCAATAAAGTAGCCTTTTGACTTGTCAAAGTTGCCCCCGGCAATCACTTTCACCTGGTCAGACTTTTTCGCTTCGACGATGTAGTTTGAAATTTTATCAAAAGCTTTTTCATCAATCACAGCATTGACAAAGTTGCGGAAGTCCTCCGTTGTACCCATTGGCATATTTTTCAAATCAGCCACCAGATGGTCGCGCACCTCGCCCCACATGCTTTTAGGAATGTAGGCCCGCGATGCAGCAGAGCACTTTTGACCTTGATACTCAAAAGCTCCCCGGCCCAGTGCAACAGCTACGGCTTTCGGGTCGGAAGAGTTGTGAGCAATTACAAAATCCTTACCGCCCGTTTCGCCAACGATGCGTGGATACGATTTGTAGTTGGCAATATTCTCCCCGATCGTTTTCCAAATCTGCTGAAAAACGCCCGTGCTACCGGTAAAGTGAATTCCCGCAAAACTTGGGTGCTTCAACACCACCTCACCCATGACTGGTCCACTTACATACACCAGATTGATCACCCCAGCTGGCAACCCGGCTTCTTCCAGAATTTCCATGATGATCGAGGCCGAGTAAATCTGTGACTCAGCTGGTTTCCAAACCGCCACATTGCCTAGTATGGCCGGGGCCGTAGGCAGATTTCCCGCTATAGCTGTGAAATTGAACGGCGTGAGTGCAAACACAAAGCCCTCAAGTGGTCGCCAGTCCGTACGATTCCATACGTTTCGGGTGCTTAGTGGCTGTTGTTTGTAGATCTCCTGCATGAAATACACATTGTAGCGCCAAAAATCAGCCAGTTCACAGATAGCATCTATTTCAGCCTGGTAGGCGTTTTTGCTTTGACAGAGCATGGTGGCTGCACTCATTTTGGCCCGATATGGCCCGGTTAGCAGGTCGGCAGCACGCATAAAAATAGCCGCGCGTTCTTGCCATGGCATGGCTTCCCAGGCTGGTTTAGCCGCGAGTGCAGCATCAATAGCTGCCCGAACATGATCTGCATCGCCTTTTGAATAATGGCCTAAGATATGAGCGCGTTCGTGTGGCGGGTGCATGGCTTTTTTATCCTCTGAAAAAACGTGTTTGCCACCGATATACATCGGCACATCTTTTTGCTGAGCCTTAGCTTCTGCAAGGGCCTTTTTCAGGGCAATTTTTTCAGGTGAACCTGGAGCATAGTTCCAAATGGGTTCGTTAACGGGCTGCGGGACGGTGAATATTGCGTCTGTCATGGTGGTTGTTTATGTGTCGAAAGGGTGATTTCGTGATTTGGGGTGTTTCGCGCGTTGGTTTGTGGTGGATCTGTGGAAAAATGTTTGCAAAGGTAAAAACGGAGCTCGGCTGTGGAGTGTTTTTTAATTTATCTGCATCAAAAAGCTACGAGCATGTTGGCCAAAATGCGGCACTCCTAAAATTAGTGCTTGAAAATCAATAAGTTGAAAAGGTGTACCACGCTTTGGTGAACACGCTCTACCCCGTGATTTAAAAAATTACGACGGCAATAAGACATCCCGTTTCAGCCCCAAACTTAAAATGACACAAATGTCAAAATTGGTTATTTCGATACTTTGTTTAATATTTTCAATCAAACAATTAAACAATATTGATCGGAGAGTGTTTTACTCCCTTACTTACAAACTTACCCTCATTCACTCTTTCACACAAAACTATGAAGAATTTAATTTTTGGAATGTTCCTCGCGCTAAGCGCCGGCCTAATGTTCACCGCTTGCAAAGAAGATGACGATGTTACCACGTCAAAAAACATCGTACAAACGGCTCAAGCCACCAGTGATCTATCTTCCCTCGTTGCTGCTCTGACACGAGCAGGTTTGGTCGATGCCTTGAATGCCAATGGGCCTTTCACTGTATTCGCTCCAACCAATGCTGCATTTAGTGCATTCCTTACAGCCAATGGTTTCGCAAACCTGGATGCAGTACCGGTAGCTGTTTTGAAGCAAATTTTACTCAACCATGTCGTAAGTGGTGAAGTGCGCGCAGCTTCTGTGCCAACAGATGGTTATGTAAAAACACTTGCTACTTTCGGTACTACGACCAGCAACCTTAGCATTCTCGCACAAAGAAATGCAAGTGGTGTTAGCATCAACAAAGATGTAAAAGTGGTTACTGCCGATGTCCTAGCTTCAAATGGCGTTGTACACATCGTAAACAAGGTAATAGCTCTACCTACTGTTGTAAACCACGCCCTCAACAATGCAAATTTCACCACTTTGGTCGCTGCGCTTACTCGCCCAGGTCTTGGAGTTGATTATGTTGCTATTCTTTCTGGCGCAGGTCCATTCACCGTATTTGCACCAACCAATGCTGCATTTGCTGCACTCCTGACGGAACTTAACCTAAGTAGTTTGGATCAAGTAGACAATGCCACACTTAACGCGGTGCTTCAGTATCACGTAATAAATGGCGCTAACGTATTGGCGTCTCAGCTGACCAATGGCCAAGTAGTTACCACATTTGGAACTGGCACATTCAGCATCAACCTGACCGGTGGCGCGAAGATATTGGACGCTCGAGGCAGAACGACCAACATCATCATCACGGATGTACAAGGTACCAATGGCGTAGTACACGCGATTGACAAGGTGCTGTTGCCGTAAATTTTGACACGGACAAGTAATTCAAACAAACACAAAAACAGAAGCCGTCCGCAGAAATGTGGGCGGCTTTTTTTTGGTTTGGGGGATTATCAAATCTTCACTTTACCCAAAGAAACCCGAATTTCCTCCGGAATAAACGGCCCAGCATCCGCACCTCCAATAATAATCTCCCGCACGATGGTGCTACTGATATGCGAAAACTCGGGCTGGGCGATCAGGAACACCGTTTCAATGCCTCCGCCCACAATATGGTTGAGCTGTGAAATCGTTTTTTCATAATCGAAATCCGAGGAATTACGCAGGCCGCGTAGCAGAAAGCGTGCGCCGATGCGTTGGCAGTAGTGGGCTGTTAGGTTTTCAAAACTATCCACCCGCACACGCGGCTCTTTTTCAAACACCTGGCGTAGCCATTCCATGCGCTGTTCATGGGGGAACAGGTATTTTTTGGTGCTATTGATACCAACCGCCACAATGATCTCGTCAAACAGAGGCAAGGCTCTTTTCACCAGATCTACGTGGCCGGTGGTGATAGGGTCGAAAGAACCAGGGAAGACTGCAAGTTTTTTATTCACGGCGGAGGAGGGTCTTTGTAATCTTAGAATTAAGCGGGGCGAAGTTGAGGAAACTCCTTTGCTCCATCCGACATTTTTTAAAATTTCGTTTTATTTCCCTCGCCACTTACTCCATCGTACCCACCACTTGTTGAAAAAATTTGTCAGACCAATATTGAGTAGTAGATTTGCCCCCACTTAATTATTCACCACATTTAAAACAATTCCATTCGTTATGAAAAAACTGATTTTCACACTTGCTGTAATCTTTTGCTGTGTTTTTGCAGCACAGGCTCAAAGTAGCGATTACAAAACTGCCATTGGCCTTCGTTTGGGCTACCCAGCAGCTGTTTCTTTAAAGCACTTTCTCAATGAAAAAGGAGCTGTAGAAGCATTTGTAGGATTTCGCGGCTTCAGACTTGTACGTCTCGTCAACATTGGTGCCATGTACCAGCACCACTCTCCTATCGCTTCTGTTGAAGGATTGAAATGGTATGTTGGTGGCGGTGCTGGTGCCTGGATTTGGACTTATGACAAAGATTACAATTTTGGTGCTGACTATGGCAACGTCAACATTGGTATTATGGGCTGCTTGGGCCTTGACTACAAGTTTGCTGATTTCCCGATCAACTTATCCATTGACTGGGTTCCAACGTTCATCGTAGGTGATGCTTATTACGATGGCTTTGGTGCTGGTTACGGTGCACTCAGTGTTCGTTACACGCTCAAATAGTTAAGTTTTTGTGCCTAAAAGAAAGGCCTGCCAATTTAGTTTGGCAGGCCTTTTTTTATTCGTAATGCGCAAAATCGTCTTCTGTCATATCGACAGCTTGCTCTTGCTCTTTGCGGCGGTTGCGCCACCACCAATAGCCTATAGCTCCAACAAGCAGATAAGGCATTGAAAACATGTAGAGTATCCCATTATTCAAGCCCACGGGATCTCCCCCACCCATCTTTAGATTAGCTTCTGCGGCACCCTTGCACATGGCGCATTGGGCAAATTGCTCCAAGGGCAAAAGACAAAAAGCAAGGAGCAAAGCAGTGATGATCAGAATTTTATATTTCATATTCAAATGCATTAAATTTCCAGACGATATTTTAAAATTGAATCTCCCCATTGACCACATTTTGACATTGACCACATTAATAATACGGTTTCAACATCAGATAGCAAATTGGGCCCGTAATTGCGACGTAAAGCCAAAGGGGAAACACCCACCGCGCCATTTTTTTGTGTCTTTCATATTGGCCCGTGTAAGCTCTTGTAAAGGTAAGCAACACAAAAGGTAAAATGACTGCGGCCAATATCACATGCGTAATTAGAAGGAAAAAATAGACTGTTTTTATAGCTCCCTCGCCACCAAAGCGGGTCTCTGGCGTAGTAAAATGATACAGTACGTAGGAAACCAAGAACAGCGCAGAACAAACCATGGCAGCATAAATAGCACGGCGATGCTGCTCCCTTCGTCCGTTTTTGATGTGCCAAAGGGCTACAACAAGAATGACAGCACAAAGTGCATTCAGTGAAGCATGGAAAGGGGGCAGAAAACTGAAGTCAATCCCGAGATCAATTTTCACACGCCGCATTAGGCCAACCAGCAATAGTACCACTGCAGAAATAACGTATGCCCAGCGGTTGAGGCGTTTTTCGAGTGCGATATCAGGAGTCATTGTAATACTTGAAGTTTAAAATCTTTAAGTAACAAGTGATATTTGACCTCTTACTTAGTGCCAGGATACTATTTTTGAGGCATTAGCCTCGAGATTTGTTGCACCATACGGTTTACCTGATTTTCATCGAGTGCATTGTAGAAGCATTTAATTTGCTCTGTAGCATCTGCCAGGGCGTAGAATTCTTTGTGCTGCTTCACCTTCTTTTCTAGCGCAAATTTCTCGTAGCCATTATTCAGAATAGTCCCCCAAGACCCCAAGCCACCGGTCACTACCCATGTGGCATAATCAATACTGGGGATCTTTTGTATTTCTGAGCGAAATTCGGTTGAGCCACCCTGAAAAATCATAACAATTTTGAAGAACGGGCGCGGTGTACCATCCGACATTTTACCAAACTGGTCGTAGAGTCGTTTGTTGGTTTCTATAATACGCTTGTTGTCCTCTGTCAATTCAGGATTTTCTCCAAAGTTGTGGATGACACAAACGCTTTCTTGTAATTGATTTTCTTTAGTGCCATCGGGGTAAATAATGTAAGCGCCTCGAATTGGCCCATAAAATCCTAGTTCTGCCACGGCGTCTTTGCGCCACTTAAGGCCATCTCGTAGGTAAATCCAGGATATAGCTGGTAGTACAACCAAAACTATGGTGAGTACTATGGCAGTCAATATTCTGCGTGTACGCGTAGGTTTTTGAATTGCTTCGCTCATCGTAAAGTTTATTTGTGCAAATAGACGAATCCGTGTAATTCCTTTCAAAAAACAAAAAAGGCGTGGAGTTGTTCCGCGCCTTTTTATCATTAAGTAATTTAGTTCAGCAGTTCATTTACAGCCTTAAAGTTGCAAATGATGCGATGATCTAAACGATCTAAATGAAGAACTTATCCTTTCATAGTTCCAGGCAACAAGTAGCCGGTCGGTTTTCCCGTGGCTGCTGGTTGTATGACTTCTTCGTTTTTTTCTTTAATTTGTTCCCGTGCAGCCCCCCAGCTACCACCTTCCTGGAAGAACGCAATAATAGCCCAAATGAGCAGTAAAGTCGGCATCAGTACACTAAGCACCAGGCCGCGCACCTCACCAGCCATGTGCATAAAAAAGAAAATGATAAAATAGGCTTTGTAAACACTAGCACCAATCATCGCCAACATATAAAGGGCTTGACCGAAGCCACCATCTTTGCCAAATGTGACACTTGGTATGATATGTCCCTTAGCAAAAAGGGCAAATAACACCTCTATGATCGTGATAAAACCTAGCAATTTTAAGCCGTAGAACACAAGCTTTTTCTGATCTTCGTATGATTGATGTGCAGCCATTGCTTTTTATTGTTGATATGTTGAACTGTAGATTTTTCACCTACCAAAGCCTTTTGTCCGAGATAGAATTAACGGAGCTTAAAGCGAAGGAGAGGGGTATTGGTGGACAAGCTTGACCAATGGTAAGTGGGTTTCTGAAATGACCCATCATATCCCCGAATCATTAACTAAAGGAGGTAGAACACCAGAAACACAAATACCCACACTAGATCCACAAAGTGCCAATAAAGGCCAATTTTTTCCACCATTTCATAGCCATTACGCCGTGAGGCATATAATCCGCTCATTGCGTTGACCATGATGATAAGCAGGAAAACTACTCCAGACAATACGTGGAATCCGTGGAATCCGGTAATGAAGAAGAAAAGTGCGCCAAATGCTTTTGGCCCTTGTTCAATTTCGCGCGTTTGCCCTGCGTATGCACCAGAAGCGTAGCGAACGTATTTTTTCTCCAGTTCAATTGCGCCATTTTGTTCGTGTCCGTGTAAAAGGTACGAGTCATCCTTTTTAACCGCTATTGCTGCGCCGTTTTCCATCACTTCCTTCCCATTAACATCTACCATTACACCATCTGCGATGTGGCGGCCAAATGGATTTCGGGTTACAGAAACGTTTTCATACTTGATGAGCATAGTCCATTCGTATGCTTGACTTCCAAGGAATGTCGCGCCACCTAGAATGGTGAGAAACATCCAGAAGACCACGCCTCGCTTATTTTCACGATGACCTTCTTGTACCGCCCGCACCATGGTGACGGAGCTGAAAATCAGCACAAAAGTCATGAAGGTTACAAAGACCAGCGGCCAGTGGGCTTGTACGAATGGGAAAGATGCGAACACAAAGTCAGGTTCAGGCCAACTTGGCATGCTAAAACGGATGGTACCGTAAGCAATCAGGAAGCCGGCAAAGGTGAATGCGTCAGACACGAGGAAATACCACATCATCAGTTTGCCGTAGCTCACTTTCATTGGCGGTTGTCCGCCTTCCCAAATCTGGTCGTCAGAGCCATGCTCGTTCGTCTCGTGTGCGTGTGAAACAGATGTTTCTGCCATGGTTGTCAATAGTTAATAGACGTTGGATATTACGCTTAGACTTTGTACTGTCCAACGTCTTTCGTCCAACAGTCTAAAGTCAGAATTATCAAGATTGAATCATAAAGAACACCATTAGGTAAACCCACAGGATGTCCACAAAATGCCAGTATTGTACCACCAGATCAAACCGTTGTTTGCGCCGCAAAGTAGGTTTGTAAGGCAATATATAAGCGTACGTTAAAGCTACTGTAATGGCTACGATACCGCCTAAAACGTGGGCGGCATGCAACCCTGAGATAACAAAAATGAAGGAACTGGAAGGATTCACCGTAAAAGTTGCCCCCATCGCTGTCAATGCTTCCCAACCTTTATATTGAAGGACTACAAAAAACAACCCCAACACTAATGTAGCCACTAACATCCCTTTATACTGCTTCTCTTTACCCTTTTTGAATCCTGAATACGCCAATTGCATAGTCACGCTACTCAACAAAATCACCGCCGTATTCACCATAAAGATATCAGGGAGCTTAAATTCCAACCAGTTACCTGCAGCACGCCGCACCACATACGCACTAGTAAACGCCGCGAACATCATAATAATAGATCCGATGGCGACCCAAAGCGCAACTTTGTGCGGGTGAATTTTACTTTGGTTATATTCTTGCCTAAATGTGGCCATATTGTAGAGCGATATTTATTACGCCATTTTAGATGATTCAATGCGAAATGAATTTCGAGTTACCAAACCCTGTCTAACAAAAGCACAATCAATGAGAATGGTAGATGCATGAATGAAATGAACATTTGTTTTCTCGCGGCTGTCCTTTCACAGGTTTTGTACAACTGCCAGCAGTGCCAAGCCCAATATACATTAAGCAATACCAATAATGTAGTCGCCACCAATCCTACATACCCAAGCCAAAAACTCAACACCGCACTTCCAATCAATAAAAGGCAAAAAATAAAGGAAAGCAATCCTGTTGTTTTATCCTTTTCGCCATTCCCTGAAGGAAGTAAATAAAATCCGGCTTTTTTATAATCTTCATCTGCTAACCAGGCAACTGCCCAGAAATGGGGAAACTGCCACAAAAACTGCAAACCAAACAACATCCAAGCGGTTGGAGAAATAAACCCCTCATACGCTACACAACCAATAATTAGTGGCAAGGCACCTGGAATGGCTCCAACAACTACAGCCAAAGGTGTAGAGCGCTTCATCGGTGTGTAGACAAAAGCGTAACTAATCAGCGACAGCGTACCCAAAAACCCAGTTAAAGGGTTAAACATAGATAGCATAGAAATGCCAAACAAGGCCATGAGGCCCGCAAGCAATACTGCTGTGCTAACACTCATTCTTCCAGTCACAACCGGACGGTTTTCTGTTCGAGGCATGAGTCGATCGTAGTCGCGTTCGAGCACTTGGTTTAGCGCATTGGCTGAACCAGTCACTAGAAATCCGCCGACTGCGAGTAAAAGCATTGCCCCCCAATTTACCACGCCCTGACACACAATTGCGTAGGACATTACCGCAGAGAAAAGAACTAAAAGTGTCAACTTAAACTTGACCAACAGCCCAAAATCGGTGACTGCCTGTTTTAAGTCTCCAAAAATCAATATTTGTTTTGCGTCGTTGCGCTGCATTATTTTGTAGTTTATAGCGGCTCACAAAAGTTGACACCAATCAACCTTTATCAACCCTTTTAATGCCCTTCCCCCATATCATTTTCGCCCTCTTTCAGGGGTATATACTGTGGGATAAATTCCTCTCCGTCTTTACCATAATCATAAGCCCAGCGTTGTACCGTAGGAATATTACCTGGCCAGTTGCCGTGCCCTGCATTGATTGGAGTAGTCCATTCAAGTGTATTTGAACCCCAAGGGTTTTTCGTGGTCAGCTTTTTCCCACTAAATATGGAGTAGAAAAAGTTGACCATGAATAAGACTTGAAGGAAGAACACAAAAATAGCGGCCACCGTAATAAACTGATTTAGATCCTGGAAGTGACGGAACGCATCAAAAGAAGCTCCACCGTCATAGTAACGGCGTGGAACACCAGCCATACCAGTATAGTGCATCGGCCAGAAAATAGCGTATGCTCCAATGATCGTACCCCAGAAGTGGATCTTACCTAAGGTTTCGTTCATATAACGGCTAAACATCTTCGGAAACCAGTGGTAAACACCCGCAAACATTCCAAAGAACGCAGCAACACCCATCACAATATGGAAGTGAGCTACTACGAAATAGGTGTCGTGCAACGGAATGTCAATGGCAGAGTTGCCAAGGAAAATACCCGTCAAACCACCCGAAATGAACATAGAGACAAATCCTACACTAAACAAACTGGCGGAAGTGAACCTGAAATTCGAGCCATAAATCGTGCCTATCCAGTTGAAAACTTTCACGGCTGACGGCACGGCAATGATCAGCGTGAATATCACAAAGAAGTTGGAAATAAACGGATTTACTCCCGACATAAACATGTGGTGTGCCCAAACAATAAAGGCCAAAAAGCCAATAGCGAGCAGCGAGTATACCATGGCCGTATAGCCAAAAATAGGCTTACGTGAGCTTACTGACAAGACTTCAGATACAATACCCATGGCAGGAAGAATGATGATATAGACTTCCGGGTGCCCCAAGAACCAAAACAAGTGTTGATACAAAATTGGGCTACCACCGATACGATCAAGAATCTGCCCACCTACTACGATTTCGCTCAGATAAAACGACGTGCCAAGGCTGCGGTCAAACATCAGAAGCAATAGACCGGAGAACAATACCGGGAAAGAAAGTACACCAAGGATGGCCGTAACAAAGATTGCCCACATGGTAAGTGGCATCCGCCAAAGGCTCATTCCTTTTGTACGGAGGTTCAATATGGTTGTAATGTAATTAATACCCCCCAATAGCGAAGAAACCACGAATAGCGACATGGATACAATCCAAAGGGTCATGCCTGCGGCAGATCCATCAGAAGCTTGTGGTAATGCACTGAGTGGAGGATAAGCTGTCCAGCCACCAGAAAATGGTCCGGTGCTAAGGAACAGCGAAATAAACATAACCACGCCAGCCAGGAAGAAAAACCAATAGGAAAAGGCGTTGAGCAGCGGCGAAGCCATGTCTCTAGCGCCAATTTGAAGTGGAATGAGTAGATTGGCAAAAGTACCGCTCAATCCAGCCGTGAGTACAAAAAATACCAAAATGGTACCGTGCATGGTCACTAGGGAATAGTAAAACTCTGGATCAAGTTTACCAATGCCCGCTTCGTTAACCTGTATCCACTTACCCAAAATTGGTCTTAACCAAGCCATGTCAGCCTCAGGGAACCCCAATTGAAGGCGGAAAACGATGGACATCATTGCACCGATAAATGCCCAAAAAATACCTGTGATCAGGAATTGCCGGCCAATAATTTTGTGATCTGTGCTAAATATATACTTAGTCAGAAAGTTTGATTGGTACTTATCTCCTTCATGATGCTCATGAAAGTGGTCGTCATAGCCCAAGTCATGAGTGAGTGTATCTTCGAGTGTATCAGCGACAGTATTGACGTGTTCCATGTTCATTATTTTATATTTTTTCAACTGGACAAAATGAAAATGAATGGGCGATGTCTGATAAAAACATTCCATTCCGAGTTTCACATCATCATATTAGTTCAAAATGGTAAATTCAGTCCTGCGATTTTTTGCAAGGTTCTCAGGTGTATCGTTAGGCACTATTGGCTTGGTATCGCCATATCCTCGAGGCTTTAGACGACCGCCTGAAATACCGCGATCAGTCAGATATTTAACTACCGCAGCTGCACGAGAAGTGGAAAGATTAAGATTTGCAGCAGCGTCTCCTACATTGTCCGTGTGACCTGCAACTTCTACACTTACAGCAGGGAAAGTATTCATACCCGACACCAGATTGTCAAGTTCATACTTACTATTTGTTGTTAATGTAGCAGAACCTGTCTCGAAAGTAATGTACTTGAGCTGAATGGTTTTGTCTTTAGCTGTAGTGGACTCGACTGCCTTTTTTATATTGTCTCCAAATTCTTTTACGCGTTCACGAACCTCAACATCCAGCACTTTATCTTTGTTAGGATCTTCAGCCTTTCCGCGCATTTCGGAGAGATAGAATGACTTTTGCTGTTTCTCCCACGCATTGTATTCTTCTTGTGAAACCACCTTAAATACGCGGCGCATGGAGTAGTGGCCCTTGCCACACAATTCAGCACATGCTAACTCATAGTCAAACTTTTCCCATCGTTTTGGCCCATTAGGGTCAGCTAAGTCGAATGGTTCGTTGTATTCAGGATATTTGCGCAATTCGTTGCGGTAATCAGTTGTAGTTTTAACGGGTGTAAAAACGAAATAAGTTGGCAGTCCGGGCACAGCATCCATTTTGACTCGAAATTGAGGCAAATAAAAATCATGCAAAACATCCTTAGCGATGATACGTACCCTGATTTTTTTTCCAAGTGGCAGGTAAAATTCCTGGCCAGGAATAAAATCATCCCAAGTTTTTGCGTCTGTAAAATCCAGGCCTAGTGTGTTAGCACCGGTTGTCTTTTTATAGTTGCGGGTACCAATTTTACCATCTGCACCAGGGTAGCGAAGTGTCCACCCAAACTGTTGGGCAGTAGCTTCAATTTCCATGTAATCTTCGCCTTCCTTGACATCGGCCATTACCGTGTTCCATGCGTTTAGTCCACGCACCACTAGTATAGTCATTACCACAGCAGGGATAGCTGTCCACCAGATTTCAAGACGATTATCATGTGCAATAAACTTTGCTTTGCGGCCCTCCTGATAACGGTATTTGTAAGCAAACCAGAACAATGCAATATGTGTAAGTACAAACACAATACCCGTAAGGACTAGCGTCACCAGAAAAAGGTCATCTAAGAGACTTCCATGCTCAGAGGCAGATTTGTGTGGACCATAGCCAAGCATCACATTTTTGTATGACCAAGCGGACCAGAAAACGCCTCCCAAGAAAACGATCACAAAGCCCACGGAAAACCAGCCATTCCATTTGCTGTTGTCGCGCAGCATTTGCCGTTCACCTTTTATGGTGCTGGCTAGTTCATAAACTCTTCCGATTTGCACCACTACAATGGTGATCAGAATGATGCAGACAAGTACGATTAGCGAAGTCATTGAAATATATTTCTTTAACGAAAAGATTGAAAAGTATGGTAAAAAAAGTTGCTGTAGCAGAGCGGGTACCAAACCTTATAAACCCGATTCCACCAGAATAACAGCGATTTGTATCAATGGTGTTCGTGTCCACCATCTTCTCCTTCAATAAGCGCCCCGGTATCGTGATGAAGGCTTTCTTCCAAGTAAGGATCCTTCATAGGAACAAGTGACACCTTCGAAAGTTGATTGAAAAAGAAGAAAAGAAACAAACTTAGGAAACCTATTAACACTCCAATTTCTTCCAAGCCTGGTATCGTGTAACCTAATTTAAAAGACTTTGATTCGTCGGCGGGATGTCCTTCAGTTCCATGGCTTTCTCCTGCATGTTCCGTAGCCATAGTTGTGGCCTCAGCAGTTGAATGTTCCCCTTCAAGTTTTGTTTCTTCAGGATGTTCCGTGTCACCTGAAGGTGCTTCGGCATGGGCAGTGGTTGTCGCCGTTTTACCTTCCTCTGGACTGCTAGGATGACTACCTTCAAGATGATTCGAGGCGTTTTCATCAACAGCTTTACCCGCCGTAGTTTCATCGGAAGAAGGTGCCGAGTTGTGAGTATCCGTAGTGGATGGGGCCTCTTCGTGTTCTACTTTTGAAGTGGCTGGTGCAACGCTACTGTGACTAGCTCCCCCATGCTTGCCTTCAGCTAGTTCTATTGCTTCATGCGCTGCAATACGTGCACCTGGCTTGATCATATAGAAATAATCCCACCAGTGACCGAAGAATACGATCATTGCAACAAAGAACATGGTACCAAACTTACGCTTGGTGTCATTGCGCATCAGAATAAGGAATGGTGTTACGAAGTTTAAAAGCAAATTGCCCCAGAAGAGAACAGGATAGTGATCCATCCGCTCCTTGAAGTAAATCGTCTCTTCTCCGTTATTGGCGTACCATATAAGCATGAATTGGTCAAACCACAGGTAAGCCCAAAAGACAGAGATACCGAAAAGGAATTTACCAACATCATGCATGTGGTTGTGGTTCACATAATCAAGATAGCCGAGTGACTTGAGGTATATGATCAGCATTACCGTCAATGAAATCGCACCTAGCCACATCGAAACCATGGAGTACCAGGCGAACATAGTGCTATACCAGTGTGGGTCAACTGACATAACCGATTGCCACAGGAATACCGTGCTAAGGAAGCCGCAAAGCGGGAGAAACGAAGCCGCCCATTTACGCTGCTTTTTGTAATATTTGAAATCGCTGGTTTCCATGGTATCTTGATCCACGGATGCCTGACGGAGTTTTTTAGCCCAATAATACCAAACAAGCAAAAACCCAATGGTGCCGACTGTAAACCAGACAGGATTCAAGAAACCCTTCTTACCAGCCAAAATACGATCGTAATGTGGAGCCTCCGGATCTGTGATATTAATATCCGTGCTGTTCCAGTGGTAAAGGTGGTGGAAATGGCCCCATACGCCCAAAGCGATTACGCCCATGAGGATTAAACCAACCCACATGAATTGGCTCATCGCTTCCCAAACACGCCGTATGACTGAGTTCCAGCCTGCAAACGCAGTGATCTGCGCAGAGAGGAAGAACATAGACATAAAAGCAATGCCCGTGAAATACACGGAGTTGTGCAACCAATTGGTCCAAAACCGAGTATGATACTCATCGTCGTTAAAGAAGGTGAGCCCAAGGCACACTGCGCCTAAAACCATGCCTGAAATCAGGATCGTTTTAGTCTTTTTTTCAAATACAAACTGTGTATTTAGGTTCATATCGCAAAGTCGGATAAAGCCGAAAGTTTTGTTCGATGATATTGGTTTGAGGAGCTATTCTAGGCTTGACACCTGGTAAAATAGGAAAATCTTATTTGCCAGTAACAGCAATTGGTGCAGGTGCTGGAACCGCTGGAGCAGCGCGCCCCGGTCCAGTAGCCAAACCTTTTGCTGGTTTTTCGATATTGCTGAGCGAGTTCGCTTTTTCGCTGTATTCTAAGTTTTTGCTCTTGGCTTGCAGTGTACGGATGTAGTGAATTACCTGCCAACGCTCTTCGTATGAAAGCTTGTCTGTGTAACCACCCATTACATTTTTACCATAAACCATCGCGAAATAGTAGCGTCCGTTTCCAGACCCAATCATATCATCGCCCAACAAATTTTTCGGTGCTGCAGGGTATTTAGCATCTGGGACGGTTACGAGCACACCTAGACCATCCCCCTTGGTACCATGACAAACGCCACAGAACGTTTCGTACAAGGGTTTTGCCCGGTCAAGTCCTTCCTTCGTGATCAGAAATGGATTATTTACCATGTCTTTCTCACATTTTAAGCGCTCATCTTCCGTATCGGCGTACGTAAAAGGGGCCTCCCCGTTTACGGGTGCAGCAATGGCATTGTTTGCGTTTTTACCTCGCACAATGTCAAGCGCAGAAGCATCTGTATAGTATACCCCGGTATATCCGCGTGGAACACTTCCGTTCACTTTGCCACGAGGCTGAGATAATTGAGCTTTGCTAAAAGTTTGACCAGACTCCGCACCTTCCCAGTGATTCCAATGGTAAGCGCTATATAAGTTGGACTCATAGCTCACCGGGTGATACATATCCGGCATATACTCATGGCCAGTCTTGTTCTTACCTGCCGGAGAGCAGACGGAAAAAAGCCAAGCAAAAAGAGCCACACCGAGAATTGCGCCAATTGCGTATTTCATAATTCTTGTTGATTCGTTGAATTTGGTGATTTGGTGATTTGTGGATTTGGATATGCTCAATAATACAATCTGTATGGGAATGCCAAGCGTTTGGTCTATCACCAAATCAACAGCACCTTAAATAACCCTACGATTACATCATTTTCACATTCACCTCGTCTGCCTGGGTATTTTTAAAAAATCCTTTTAGATTGTCCACTGCGCTATCAGACGCACTAGTTACATCGAAAGCAATACAAAACTTGTCATCCGTAATCCGAAGATCAAGCGATTTAGCTTTAACCCCTGGCCACATCCCACAAATCGTGTAGAATGTGATGGTCATCCCCCAAGCTGCAAACAATACTGTCATCTCAAACGTGATCGGGATGAATGCAGGAACAGACCAATATGGCTTGCCGCCATACATCGTGGGCCAATCACTTACAAAAATCCAAGTCATAGCAAGGAATCCGAACGATGCCCCAAGTGCTCCATAAACAAATCCAAGGTAGTGCAGACGGCTTTCCTTAAGCCCCAGAAGTGGATCAAGGCCGTGTACTGGAAATGGCGTGAACACGTCCATGATATCCAAGTGTGCGGCATTGGCGGTTTTCACCGCACCTTTCAGATCTTCTTCGTCGTTGTATAGTCCGTAAAGGACTTTAGTATTTTCAGCAGCCATTATACTTAAATGGTAAGTGTTAATTGATAAGTGTTTCAAGTGGCAAGTAGCAAGTTTCAAGTGGCACGTTTCAAGTGTCAAGTTACCTGTGAACCACTTGACACTTAGTACTTGAAACTCAGTGCGCTTGTTTTACTTTCTCGGCCTGAACATGCTTTGCATTTGGACCGATATACTGGTCTCCTGCTACTTTCAATATCGCCTTTACTTCTGCAATTGCAACCACCGGGGCCACGCGGCAGAATATAAGGTAACAGAAAAAGAATAGACCAATTGTTC
Organism: Chitinophagales bacterium; assembly: GCA_038327555.1. Taxonomy (GTDB): domain Bacteria; phylum Bacteroidota; class Bacteroidia; order Chitinophagales; family Saprospiraceae; genus M3007. The sequence goes on along the minus strand of JBBQLD010000044.1, from coordinate 548 downwards.
CGGTGAAAATGCTGATTTCCACCCAAGTAGGGCGATAATAACTCCAGGAAGAAGGCAAAAAGTCACGTGCTAACGTAGTACCAATAATTACGAAGCGTTCGAACCACATCCCTACGTTAATCACAATAGAGATAAAGAACGTCCACCAAACGCTGCGGCGGATGTTACGCGACCAGAATACTTGTGGACTAACTACATTACAAAACATCATCCCAAAATATGCCCACCAGTAAATACCGAACACACGGTTGTAGAAGGCAAATTGCTCGTAGATATAGCCCGAATACCAGGCAATAAACAACTCAGTTAAGTAAGCCACACCCACAATCGTGCCTGTAAGCACAATTACCTTGTTCATGGACTCAATGTGGTTGATGGTAATGTATTGCTGAAGGTTGAGTACTTTACGGGTAATTACCATCAAGGTTTGCACCATTGCAAAACCAGAAAATACGGCACCAGCAACGAAATAAGGTGGGAAAATTGTAGTGTGCCAGCCCGGAATCACCGACGTTGCGAAGTCAAAAGATACAATGGTGTGTACAGAA
>JBBQLD010000043.1:0-18009 GCA_038327555.1 Chitinophagales bacterium | reverse complement strand
CTGGGCATCCAACATGTGATTGTCCATGAAAAGAACACGGGTTACGGCGGTAATCAGAAATCACTTTACAACAAGGCGCTCGAAGTCGGTGCGGATATCGTGATTATGCTCCACCCCGACTACCAATATACCCCGAAACTCATCCCGAGTATGGTCAATATTATCGGGGAAGAACTTTATCCGGTGGTATTAGGTTCGCGAATTCTTGGCATGGGCGCCCGCAAAGGTGGCATGCCAATGTACAAATACATCGCGAACAGGTTTCTCACTTTTGCACAGAATACTCTGATTCACTATAAGTTATCGGAATATCATACGGGCTATCGGGCATTTAGCCGCGAGGTGTTGCTGGCCATTAAGTTCAACCAGAATTCGGATGATTTTGTATTCGATAATGAGATGCTTTCTCAGATCGTGTATGCTGGTTTTGACATTGGAGAAGTGACCTGCCCGACCAAATACTTCCCGGAAGCCTCTAGCATTAATTTTCAACGAAGTATGAAATATGGATTTGGAGTATTGCGGGTGTCGTTTTGTCATTGGTTGCAACGCATGGGGGTTGCCAGGTTTTCGATGTATAAGTAGGGCGAAATTTATTTCGGCCATTTGTAAGTTCCTACTCAAGTCCTATTCCGCTCCTCCAAATCCTTCAACACCACCCGCAGCGCCCCAGCTGAAAGCCCAATTTCCACTAAAGTAATCACCAGCGAAGCCATCAAAAGCAACAGGCTGGTAGCGAATAGAATTTTTGCCCAAACCTGCCATCCTTCATAAACGAAGTACATTGTTACAACACAAAGCAACATGCTCGACACTCCGCAAACCTGCATCCAGCGAATGAGGGTTAGCCGCCGCCGCAGGCTATGAATTTGCTTTATAAGGTTGTTGTGCTGCCTTTCTTCATAGTCTAAGACCAACTTGCGAATAAGACTGGCAATGGCCAAAAACTTATTGGTGTACGCAAGCAAAAGCAGCGATACCGCCGGGAAAAGCAGGGCGGGGGTTTGGATATCTAATTCCATGTTATGTTGATTTGTATATTTGTTGATTTGGGGATTTGTTGGCCAAAGCTTAGTATTCGGGCTTACTTTTGACGAAGATACGATACCAAGCTTTGGCCAACAAATCCCCAAATTGACAAATGTACAACACCTATTTCCACTTCAATCTGCTAAGGGCTTCGCCTAATTTGTCGGGCTGAACACGCTTGGCTACGATTCGTTTGTCTTTGTCTAGCAGGTAAATAACCGGCAGATTGACTGCAGCAAATTGCTTCTCCAAGTCTTCAATACCTTTAGGACTAGCGAGGTCGATCCATTGCCAATTTTGCTGCGCCACAAATTTTTTCCAATAAACATGCTGCTTATCCGTGTTCAAAGCCATGGCTTTCAATCCTTTTGGCGTGTAATCGAGGTATATTTGGTAAATCTTTGGCATCATTTCCTTACAATGCTCGCAGAGCGGACTGTAAAAAACGAGCATGGTTACAGGCGCTTCAACATGGTATAAGGCTTGATTTTTTCCAGTCTCATCAGGCAGTTCAAAATTGATGGCCAGGCTGCCGGTAAGGTTTGGGCGATGTACATCAGCTTTATAATGAAGGCGTTCCAGCGTGGCGAGATCCAGCCAGGGGGTATCGTCTTTTCGCTGATATTTATCCACCAGATGGACGAAAATCCGGTCGGCTCCCGGGGCCTCATTTTGCTCAAAAAACTGGGTGAGTCGCACCACAGCAAACCGATAAAACGCACCGTTTCGAGGCATTTTTGACAGCACTTCATCTATGGCAAGGAGGAGTGAATCTGGTTGTGGAACCACGTGGCGGGCAAAAAATCCATCAAAGAAGGAATGCCAAAAATTGTTGTTTAACAATCGCTCATCCTCAAAATCCGTGTGGTCAAAATAGTGCGCACTTTGCCATTGAGCAAAAGCCGGATTGGGCTTGCCGTTCAAGGTGGGTTTTAATTTTTTGGGTGGTTCTGGCGGCCTGACGGACAGCAGCATCCGGGCATAAAGTGTTGATGGATAATTTTTTGTGAAAGCGATGGCAAGGGAATCGCCAGCATGGTACAAGGCATCTAGGTCGTTTTGCAACGGCTTCAGCGATTCCTGGTCGCCTTTGGTGGCACGGCCTACCATGTCGAGCATTTGCTGCTTGGCCGTTATTTTTTCCTCCAAATTTTTCCGCTCCGATTCAAAAGAGAAGTAGGCCGTATTTTCCGCAGAGTTTTCTGCAACAAAAGTATTCGGCTGATTCAGGACATCGCGCACCAGGAAGGAATCCGCCGGGCTAGACAGCACAAAATCAAAGCGCCGTGAGCCACCTGCCTGCAAAAAGTAAACACCTGGTTTCATGGCTTCTTTTTGGAAAGAAAAACGCCCAGATTCAGCACTAACATCCACAGAGTCAAGTCGATATGCCTTGCCACCCAAATAATAGCCCAAGGTGACGCGCATATTTTTCAGTCCCTCAATTTGAAATAAAAGCGTGGCCCGGACGGGCGTTTGTGCGCGGGCATTTTGCAAGAAAACGAGTGCGAATAGGGCGAAAAAAACAGATTTGAGCATACAAAAAAATTGATCGGGCAAAGGTAGCCGTACGGCGCATTCTAGTATCAGCAAACGAAATTTGCTTTATATTTGCAGACAAAATAAAGCTGCCCATGTTTGATTTCGCAGAAAAAATTCTTGAACGTCCGGATGCTCCACAGCAATTGGAGCGCATCCAGAATGCGCTCAAGGAAGAACGTCAGCGTCGCTTGGAATTCTATGAATGGGTGACAGAAGACATGAAGGTCGAATTCATCAATGGAGAAGTGGTCATCCATTCACCTGTGAAAAAACGTCACTGGGATGCCTCAGATTTGCTTTCCAGTTTGCTTAGTTTCTTTGTAAGGGCAAAAAAAATGGGCCGCATTGCTACCGAAAAAGCAATGATCTCCTTAACGCGCAATGATTACGAACCAGATATTTGCTTCTTCTCCGCTGCACAGGTGGCGACTTTCACAGAAGAGCAGGTTCTTTTTCCTGCACCTGAATTTGTAGTAGAAATCCTTTCTCGAAAAACGGCAAAAAATGATCGCGGCGTAAAGCGAGTGGACTATGCCACGCATGGCATTCGGGAATATTGGATCATCGATCCCGCCCGCCAACAGATTGAGCAATACCTTTTGCCTACCGAAGACTCGAGAGAATATTTCCCTCCGCGCATTCTTCGAATTGACGACGACATTGAAAGCCGTGTCATCAAAGGCTTTGCCATCCCGGTTCGTGCCGTTTTTGAGGAAGCAGCCAACATGGAAGCCTTGAAAAATCTGATCTGAGGGCGATATTCTTGCATCGTTCCTGAGCTTCGAGCTACTGTTCCTGCAACAGTTTCTCAATATCCTTCATAAATCTGTCCACATCCGCTGCATCGGTGCCGTCGCAGAACGAACGAACATGCCGATTTTTGTCTACAAGAATTAGTCGGCCAGAGTGATCAAAACCGCCGGGCGCGGAGGGATCTTCTTTTGCCACACTAAAATAATTATCGGCAATAGCGTAGATCGCATCATGGTCGCCGGTCACCAAGTGCCATTTTTTGCTTTCGATGCCTAGTTTTTCCGCATGATTTTTTAGGGCGGCAATTGTATCATTACGCGTGTCAATCGAGTGCGAGAGCATCAAAAGGCGATCATCGTCCTTAAATTTCTGATATACCCGCAAGCCGTTTGCCTTCACTTTTGGGCAAATAGTTGGACAATGGATAAAAAAGAAATCCACCACATAGGATTTGCCTTTGAACGTTTCATTGTTGACGATTTGGCTGTCCTGATCCACAAATTGAAAGGCTGGAACCTCAGGGTAAAGGGTATCGCCTGCCGGGGTTACGTCGCGTTCACCAAGAATGGGGAGCTTGCGTGGTTTTTCGTCCAAAAAACAACCAGTAGCCAGGCCAAAAAAGGACAGAAAAAGGAGTGGGGAAATGCGTTGGAGCAACATGGAATTATAGTTGTAGTTGAGCGGTAAAGGTATAGCATGCGTATCCAATTAGATTCTTGACAATTGCAAAGCTTGGACTAAAATTACATTCTGCCGTACATTCGCCCATTCAAACGCTTGGGACTCAACCCCAAACTTGCTCAAAATTTGACACATTACATGAAAAAACTACTAATCGTCCTCATGGTCTTTTGCAGCACCGCAGACCTATCTGCCCAAGGGATGTGGCTGCCTTCACTGTTAGAGAAACAGAACGAAAAAGAAATGAAATCGCTCGGCCTGAAACTCAGCGCCGACGATATCTACTCCCCTGCAAACCCGAGTATAAAGGACGCCATTTGCCAATTTGACGGCGGCTGCACAGGAGAAATGATTTCTGCCGAAGGGTTGCTACTCACCAACCATCACTGCGGTTTTGAGGCCATTCAGCAGCTCAGCACGCTTGAAAACAATTACATCGAAAACGGTCACTGGGCCAAAGACCGAGCTTCCGAACTTCCTGCGGAAGGCGTGACAGCCTTGTTCGTAACGCGAATGGAAGACGTTTCCATCGTGGTTTTGCAGGGGGTTACAGAAAATATGGGCGAGCGAGACCGCCAATCTCAGATTGATAAAAATATCGCCAACTTGAAATCTTCGACCAAAAAAGAGAAGTGGGAGGAGGTCGAGGTGCGCCCGTTTTATAATGGCAACCAATACTATTTATTCGTGACGCAGAACTTCAAAGATGTGCGTTTTGTAGGCGCACCGCCGAGTAGTATTGGTAAATTTGGAGCTGATACCGACAACTGGGTTTGGCCCCGGCACACGGGAGATTTTTCCATGTTTCGCGTTTATGCCGACAAAGACAACCACCCTGCGGCTTACTCGAAAGACAATCTGCCGTATCGCCCGCGCCACTTTCTGCCTATTTCACTGGATGGCGCCGAGGAGGGCGACTTCACGATGGTGTATGGCTTCCCTGGGCGCACAGAGGAGTATTTGACAGAAGCTGCCGTGCGCCAAACGGGGGAAGTACTCGACCCTGCCAAAGTGGCTATTCGAGATCGCGCGCTCAAGGTTATGGACGGTTTTATGCGGAAAGACCCAGCGATAAAAATCGCTTATGTATCGCGCTACGCCAGTATTGCGAATGCCTGGAAAAAATGGCTGGGCGAAATGCAAGGGTTGAAAACCTATAAAGCACTGGATAAAAAGCGTGAATATGAAGTTGCGTTCAGCGATCGGATTCAACAAAATCCGGCGTGGTACATGCGTTGGAAAAATCTGCTTCCTCGCCTTCGCCAGCTTTATCAAGAGATTGAACCTTACGCTTTGGCTCGTGATTATTACCTGGAAACCTGCTTGCGTAACAATGAGATTCTTGCTACGGCAGCCAATTTAAACCCCTGGATATCCTCTTATGATGCAAGGAATGAATCTGTTTTTGCCGGTAAAATGGAGGCGATAAAAGCCAACATGACCAGTTTTTATAAAGACTTTCGCCCGGAAGTCGATCAAGCCGTTTTGTCCGCAATGCTTGAAATGTTTGCCGAAAACACCAAAGCAGAATGGGGCGCCAGTGAGGTGCAGGGAATGGCCAAGGACGCTGGTGGTTATCCAGAATTAGCCAATACAATAGTCCAAAATAGCACTATTGGCAATCGCGAAAAATTCATGACGCTGCTTACCACTAAAAAGCCGTCGGAAATCTCTGAAACCCTAAAAAATGACCCGGCATACAAACTCTGGGAACGCCTGCAAAGCTATTATGTAGCCCAGGTACAGCCAAAACTCCAGGAACTCCAACCGCAGATCAACCTCCTCCAGCGCCAATACATGGCTGCACAAATGGAAGTTTTTAAAGAAAAACGCTTTTTCCCGGATGCAAACAGCACCTTGCGCGTCACTTACGGCCAAATAAAAGGCTACTCTCCCCGCGATGCCCTACAATATGAGTACCAGACTGATCTGGATGGTGTCATGGAAAAATATATCCCCGGCGACTATGAATTCGATGTGCCCCAAAAACTGATCGAACTCTGGAAAACAAAAGATTATGGCCAGTATGCCACCGCTGATGGTCGATTGCCTGTGGCCTGCATCGGAACCAACCATACCACTGGTGGGAATTCCGGCTCCCCAGCGCTCGATGCAAATGGAAACCTTGTGGGGCTCAATTTCGACCGTGTATGGGAAGGCACTATGAGCGACCTGAATTACGATCCAGCCATCTGTCGCAATATCATGGTAGATGCCCGGTATGTACTTTTTCTTGTAGACAAATTAGGCGGTGCCGGATATTTGCTCAACGAAATGAAGCTGGTAAAAGGTAAGAAGAGGAAACGTCGTTGAAGGTCATTTCGTCATTGATCGTCATTGGGGTCATTTCGTCATTGATCGTCATTGGGGTCATTTCGTCATTTTGTCATTGATAATGACCCAATGACCCTCAATGACCCCCAAATGACGAAATGACCCTCAATGACCCTCAATGGCCCCCAAATGACGAAATGACGATCAATGACGAAATGACGATCAATGACGAAATGACCCAATGACGATGAATGACAATATGAATCGACCAACCCTTCCAATCTTTAAGAACATCTCGTTCAACCCGAACTACATCGAGCAGTACATCCCGATGCAGCCGTTGCATACGATGGTCTTTGATCGGTTTTGTGAGGATGGTTGGACGTATTGGTCGGATCAGATTTTTCGTCGAAATTATTGGGAATGGCGCGGGCTACCTTGTCGAGTGGTGTTGCTACGGATTGATTTGAATAATTTTGAATTCAGCAAAAGCCAGCGAAAATGCCTGCGTCGCAACGAGGATTTGGTCATTCTTCGCCGCCCAATTCGGATCGAACCGATGCATGAGATGCTGTTTGAGCGTCATGCTCAACGTTTTAGGCATAATCGGCCGGAAAGTATCTATGGTTTTTTTAGTGCATTCAGCAGTTTGATGCCTTGCTATGGGATTCAGTTTGATGTGTTCAGCGGGGAGCGACTGGTAGCCACGAGCTATTTCCACATGGGCCGCAAAAGCATGGCCGCAAACTATTGTATCCATGAACCGGACGAGTGGAAGCGCGGTCTTGGCACGTTCACCATGTTGAAAGAAATCGAGTTTGCTATGGAGCACAAACGCCCGTTTTACTACCCTGGTTTTGTGTACGATGTGCCGAGTGAATTTGATTACAAATTAAATTTCAACAACCTCGAGTACTTCGATTGGTGGGGCAATTGGTATCCACTAGATCGAATGCCCGTGCGCGATTGGCGCAGTGAGTATGAGGTGGCTCCGGAGTTGACGGAGGAAGAATTGAAGCATTATCGGAAAGATATGCCATTATGAGTACTCAACCTGCTTGAATAGTGAAGTTTAGAAATAGCAACTGTCCCTCGTATTCCATTTTTGCAAAATGATTCATCTTAAAATTTGGAATATGCCAGATAATTGTATTTTTCGCCCTCTATTTTTATTTCACTAACACCATTCCTGTTCTCTGCTTATGAAAAAGCAACTTTTACTCCTACTATTCGCCATAATGGGTTGGACTTCAGCGTACGCGCAAATCCCGGATGGGAGTATTGCGCCAAATTTTGGCGCCACTGACCTTAATGGCGCCAACTACAGTCTTTACTCGCTCCTTGATTCTGGTTACACGGTCTTTTTGGACATTTCTGCCACTTGGTGTGGCCCATGTTGGGGCTATCATAACTCCGGGGCACTTGAACAGCTTTACAACGAATATGGCCCTGGCGGTACAAACGAAGTTCGTGTGTTTTTTATAGAAGGCGACGCGGCCACCAACCAGGCCTGTCTTAGTGGTCCAGCGGGTTGTGTGGGTGGCACTCAAGGCAATTGGGTGTCAGGAACTTCGTATCCAATTATTCACCTCCAAGGGCCGTCGATTGCCAATTCGTATCAAATCGGTTATTTCCCGACTATCTTTTGCATTTGTCCTATAGACAGAAAGGTGTACGAAGCCGGTCAGCAGTCAGCCGCGGGGCTCTATAGTTTTGGGATAGCAAATTGTGCCCCCTCCCCGTTGATAGTTCCAGCTCCCAGTATTACCCCGGTCAAATGCTTCGACACCAACACTGGGGCAATTGATATAACACCTAGCGGAGGTGTTTCGCCCTACACTTACCTCTGGAGTAATGGAGCTACAACACAAGATATAACCAACATACCGGCGGGTACCTATACCGTCACAGTTACCGGGCGCATGGGAACACAAGGCATATCAGATCCGATTGAGGTAGAAGGCCCAGCTTCCGCACTTGCCCTAAACTTGGATTATACTACCCCAGTGGGGTGCAATGGTGTGCTAGGTTCGGCTACTGTAGCTGCAAGTGGAGGCTGGAGTGCCAACTATACCTACAATTGGCAAAACGGCCAAACTGGAGAAACGGCCTTTGCGCTAAGTGCAGGCAATCATGTGGTCAGCGTGACGGATGATAATAATTGTAAAGTGAGTATTACGGTAAACCTTGCTCCTGCTGTGTACCCGACCGCGGCTATCGCTGCACCTGGAATTATTACTTGTGGTCAACCTACAATACAACTCAATGGAACAGGTTCTAGTGCCGGCCCAGAGATTTCTTATGAATGGTTTGCTTCGAATGGTGGCAACATTGTATCCGGGAGAACTACTGCCACCCCAACTGTAAATGCTGCTGGAAATTATACCATTCAAGTAATCAACACGGAAACCAGTTGCTCCTCCGTTGCAGTTAAAACAGTGACCGCAAATTTAGCGCAGCCCACCGCCAATGCAGGACCAACCCACGAGATCTCCTGCACCGTACCAGAGGCTACTTTAGAAGGTACAGGGTCTGCTGGTCCAAACTTTAGTTACCTCTGGATCACCTCCAATGGCGGTAATATCGTCAGTGGCGGCACCACGCTTTCTCCTGTGGTCAATGCAATAGGCGATTATACCCTGAAAGTGACCAATAACACGAACGGTTGTACGCAAACCTCCGTCACCAATGTGACAGGTATCCCCGCGCCAACCCTTGCTACCACCAGCGGCGTGCTCAATTGCATTGCATCTTCAATTACACTTACTACTACTTCTAATGCAGTCAGTCCGACCTACGCGTGGACCGGGCCAAATGGGTTCGTATCTGCGGTGAAAAGCCCTACAGTGAGCGTGTCTGGTTCCTACAATGTAGTGGTTACAGATAGCATTACCACTTGCACCCGCACAGCTACGGCCAATGTGACGACCAATACCAATGCCCCTGGCGCTTCAGCTACAGGTAATACGCTTACCTGTGTGATCACCAGCGTGTTTATCATGGGCGCAACACCTGATACAACAGCTGTATATGCCTGGTCTGGACCGAATAGCTTCGTGTCAAACTTGCAAAATCCTTCCGTTACAGCGTCCGGTGATTACAATCTAGTAGTCACAGATACGATTAATGGTTGTACCTCAACTGCTACAGCAGCTGTTATCCTGAATACTTTGCCACCTGTGGCATCTGCCGTTTCGCCAGGCAATTTGAATTGCAACACAACACAAATTCAACTTAACGGCACCGGTTCAGCACAAGGCCCGAGTATAACTTATACTTGGACAGCTTCCAACGGCGGGAATATTGTTTCGGGTGAAAACACCCAAACTCCCCTCGTGAATGCTATAGGGACCTACTCTATTCTGGTTTCAAATGCCGACAACGGTTGCACGCAAACGGCCTCGGTTAATTTGGTTCAATCCCCGAGCATGGCAGCCTCCATTGGGGCGCAGTCCAATGTACTTTGCAAGGGCGGCACCAGCGGCCAAGCGACCGCAATAGGTGCTGGCGGGAACGGTTCTTATGCCTACGCCTGGAGTAATGGCGGAAGCACAGCTGTCGTTGCAGGTTTGGCGGTTGGAACTTATGTGGTGGTAGTCACCGATGGGGAAAATTGTTCAGCTACAACGTCTGTTGTTATTTCAGAACCCAACATATTGACTGCCAATGCCAGTGCGACGGCACAATTGGCTTTCGGCCAAAATGATGGCACGGCTACGGCTAGCCCACTAGGCGGAATCGCTGGCTACACTTATCTCTGGACCAATGGAAGTACCGCACAAACCATTGCTGATTTGGCTCCGGGGAGTTACAACCTAGTCGTTACCGATGCCAACGGATGCACTGCGTTAGAAACAGTTACCGTCAATGCTTTCAACTGTTTTCTTGCAGCCGATATCTCTGGCACAAACCTTAGCTGTAATGGAGCCAGCAATGGCACGGCAGAAGTGCTGGTCACCGCAGGAGCGAATCCAACAATATTCCTTTGGAGTAATGGGGCTACCTCGGCATCTGTCAGCAACCTTTCCGCAGGACTTTACACGGTCAATGTTACCGATGGCAACAACTGTCCGGCTACGCTCAATATCAATATTAACCAGCCTTCCCTCTTGGCTGCAAACACCATCACCTCCGCAGAATCTGCCCTTGGCGCGAACGACGGTGCGGTTACGGCCAACCCAACTGGTGGCACTGGTGCATACAGTTATGTTTGGAATAATGGTAGTGTGCTGCAGACCATCACAAACCTTGCACCTGGAACGTATACCGTCGTGGTGACCGATGAAAGTGGATGTACTACGGAGCAAACTGTGGAAGTTTCTTCCTTCCTATGTTTAATTTCTTCTGAAAATACGATTGTAAATGTATCGTGTGCAGGTGCTGCAAACGGCTCTGTTACAGTTTCGCTTCAAGGTGGAACTGCGCCTTTTAATTATGTTTGGAGCAATGGCGGTACTACTGCAACCCTCTCCAACTTAACAGGTGGAACCTACACGGTGAACGTATCGGATGCGAATGGCTGCGACTTTAGCAACAGCGCAACGATTTCTGAGCCTTTGCCGTATGCTTCTTGGGAGGTTCAAACGCTCAACCCACTTTGCCCGACTGAAGCAACAGGTTCGGCCACAGCGTCAATTTCCGGAGGCACTGAACCATATACATTCCTTTGGAGCAATGGTGCTACCGGCAATACGCTGTCTAATATTCCGGCAGGTGACTATTCGGTACAGGTGACCGACCAAAACGGCTGCCAATCCAGCACTTCGGTCACGTTGACTTCATCAGACAATGAAGTGCCAACGATTATCGCTCAAAATACCAGTGTTGCACTGAATGGCAGTGGTTTGGCGCAGGTAACGTTTGCAGATTTATCGGCCCAATTTGGCGACAACTGCGGGGTTGCAGGCACAAACATCAGCCCGCAAAATTTCGACTGTTCAAAAATCGGACTGCAAACGGTTACCCTGACGGTAACCGATCTTTCTGGCAACACAGCAACCACAACGGCTTTGGTGAATGTACTGGACAATATAGTTCCTGTTTTGACTTGTCCGGCCAATATCGTTGCTTGTTCCTACGATAATGTGGTGATCTACGGATCTCCGGTGGCGGAAGATAACTGCTTGCTTGCCGGCAACGGAACATGGGTGCTAAATGGCCCTGCAAGTGGTTCGATCTTCCCTGAAGGAACAACCTTAGTCAGCTACACCTATACAGATGCAAGCGGCAATGCGGGTGCTTGCGCCTTCGAGGTAACCGTAACCAGTGCTGTAGAATTCACCAATGTGACCATTAATAACGACCTTAATAACCAGCAAGTCGGCTCGATTGACATCACGGTAGCAGGCGGTACCGGCCCATTCCAGTACGAGTGGACCGACGAAAATGCCAATGTGATTGCCATTACAGAGGATGTAACGGGACTTGGAATGGGCAGTTACGAGGTTCAAATTACGGATGCAAACGGCTGCATTTATGCAGAAGAGGGCATCAAGTTGCAGAATACCAGCAGTACAAAAGAGCCGAAGTGGCTCATGGGTGTAAGCCTCCAGCCCAACCCTGCGAATGATTTCACGAATGTTGTGTTCAGTCTCCCAGTGGCTTCTACTTTGGAAATCACGGTGATTGACGCTACAGGTCGCGTGCTAATCACCGATATCAGCGAACAGGAAAGTGTGGTCATGATTGACTGCACGAACCTGCCTGGCGGGGTTTATTTGCTGCGTTTCCGCACGGGCCAGGAAGTTGGTGTTCGGAGATTGGTCGTGAATAAGTAACAAGTTAAAAGTAACGAGTTAAAAGTAACAAGTTGAAAGTAACGAGTTGAAAGTAACGAGTTGAAAGTAACAAGTTGAAAGTAACGAGTTGAAAGTAACAAGTTGAAAGTAACGAGTTGAAAGTAACGAGTTGAAAGTAACGAGTTGAAAGTAACGAGTTGAAAGTAACGAGTTGAAAGTAACAAGTTAAAAGTAACGAGTTAAAAGTGCCTGCTCGGAGATTCCGGGCGGGCGCTTTGCTTTTTATAAACACCCTTTACAATACGAAAACGGCCAATCTTTCCAATTGCTCACTAGCTCCGCTTTTACAGGGTTTTGGAGTAAAAAATGCATTATTTTTTCAAATCCTGCGGCGTCGTGGACTTGAAAATCGAAACTTCGTTGGTGCCAAATTTTATCTGCTTTAGGTACATTGCCATTGGTACGCTGTTTTTGAAAGGTACTCGAGTCTAGCGGTGTGCCTAGAATCCTGAGCGCTTTTTTTAGCGGCGATTCGGTGGCGGCTTGGATTTTTTGGACGATGTTGCGCAGGGATTTATGGAGCAAACATTCGAGGTCATCAAAGCCGGGTTCTTCGTCAAGTTTGTGGCGCAGATCAAGCAAAAGATGCAGGTGGTTGGGCAGGATAGAATAGGCTAACAAGTCATAGTCAGTGCCATCGTGGCGACGGATTTCTTCAGCGACTATTTGTGCCAAAGCGGGTTCTTGAAGGTGAGGATGACCATATTTTTCCAAATCCAAAGCATCGTCATAACTTGCGAAAAGCCGTTTTCGAGCTTGCTGCAATTGTGCTTTACCATCGGGGTGCTGCGCGAATTTGAGCTGCTTGGTGTAATATTGAAGCGCAAGATTTTGCCCAAAGCTCTCGGGCAGCGCATCCCGCAGCCGCAGGGTAAGGAAGAAAACCCCGTCGAAGGAACTGGGTAAAAGTAGGGTAGGGGACTTGCCGGAATTCATTGGTGCGCAGGATTTGCTTATTCAAAAATAGGCAAAAAAATCAACTTTCTCCGCTCGAGGGCGTGAATACCTTATTTTATTTTGAAACTCCAAACTAGTGGCACACGAATTACTCCCCGCTCTTCTTCCACTTCTCCATTTGCTCCTTCGACTGCTCAGATAGCAAAGCCGGATCATATTCCAGCTTAGTAAGAATATCCAGCAAAGTGTTGATTCGGGCTTCGATATCAAAGAATTTGTTGACTACAGCTATGCGACGGCTCTCCACGAGGCAGTAGCCGCTTTGGAAGCTGCCCTTTTCGTAGCGAACTGCATAATCGAGTTCGTCGAAGACATCTTCTATTTTTTTGAGGGTTGTTTGCGTATAGCGCATATTGTCTCGGGTTTTCGAAGCAATTTTGTCCGGCAAAAATACTATGCTTAAAGTCTAAACTTTTCGAAAGTTTTATTTGTCCATATATTCGAAGCTGGTTTCTTGCAGGGTTGGTTTTTGACCGAATTTAGGAGTATTAATCCTGTTCATCCTGCAATACCGCTCAAAAAACTGTACACCACAACTGTTTTTTCAAACACATCAACAATAATATCATGCAAAAAAAACTCCCTTTCCTCCTGCTCGTATTCCTCCCGCTCCTGCTTGCGGCACAACCCCGTTTCCGTGCTGGCGCGGTGTTAGGCCTTACCGCTTCACAAATTGACGGTGATCTCTCCGCAGGATACAATAAACTTGGTCTGCAAGGGGGACTCCGCGTCATCGCAGCACTAAAAGGGCGCCATGAAGCCAGCATGGAATTTCTCTTTTCCCAACGTGGCTGTCAAAACGAATTGATCCAAAGAGATTTAGACCCGAATCCGTTTGCATTGACCCTCAATTATGTCGAAGTACCCATTCAATGGCATTTTAAAGACTGGCTCGTGGAGTATGACGATGCGAAGTTCAACTATTACCGAATGTCGTTCAACGCCGGGCTATCTTATGCGCGCTTGATTAGTTCGAAAGTGGACGACGATTTCAACTGGCTAAACGGCGTGGTGCCGGATTATCTGAAAAAAAACGACCTCAGTATCGTGCTTGGGGCCAATATTCAGGCCAACCGGCATTTAGGTTTTACCGTACGCTGGAACCGTTCGTTGGTGCTGATGTATGATTCCCGCACCTCTCCTCGGGGCGGGAAGAGCTGGAATGGACACTGTTTGTACTTTCAAACCTTCTATTTGTTTTAGTGCAAGTTGAGGGCTTGAAACATACATAGGCGTACATTCGCCCTCAAATTTTTACAAGTCAAAAATATATGAGAAAACCACTTTTAACAGCCCTCGCGGCGCTTTGCGCGTTTGCGCTACTTTGTTGTAAATCCAAAGATGCATCCTCGCCAAAAGCCAACCAACTGAAAGCAGATCCGTTTCAAGTTTCGCAAAAACATTGTCTGGACAAAGCCAATGAGAAGTGCGCTGAATTTAGTATTTCGTATCCTGTATTTTCGGGTGGGGATTCTTTGAGCACCCAGGCTTTGAACAAATCAGTGCAAGGTTATTTGCTTAGCGCAGTGGGTGGAAATAGCGAATTGCCCTTCAAACAAGCCCTTGATTCGGCAGGCTTGCAGTTTATTCAAATGTATTTGGACGACGTCAAAGATATTCCAGAGATGCCCGGCGGATATTCTACTGAAATTACGCACAAGGTGTCTTTATTGAATGCCAAAGTGGTCACCATAGCATTAGATGGCTACTCCTTTACAGGTGGAGCGCACCCAAATCCCTTTGGATTATTGGTCTCCTACGACCTCAGTAAAGGTGCAAAACCACTTGAGATCCTGGATTTGGTCAGTGATACCAATGCGCTGCGCCCGATTCTTGAAACAGGATATAAACTAAGCAAAGGTTTGAAAGCATCCGATCCGCTAGACCAGGTGATCTACTCCGAAATCAAACAGTTAACCATGCCTGTCAACGTTGGTGTTGCCGCAGAAGGCATCCGGTTTTTCTACAATGCCTATGAAGTGGCGCCTTATGCCGTAGGCCCTAGTGATATTTTGCTGACCTGGGAACAACTGGGTACACTTGCGGATAAGCATAAATGGGTGAATTGAGTTGGTTAGTTTTTTAGTTGTTTATTTGGTTAGTTGTGGATTTGGTGATTGGCCAGGGCTTGGGGTTTGTGGTTGAGGGTGTCGGAGATCTGTGTTGGTGTCCGGTCGCGCCCCCTACCCCTAAAGGGGAGTCTATCCGAAAAGTGTAAAATTCGTTCATCAACAAAACAATTCTGCACTTTTCGGGTGGACTCCCCTTTAGGGGCAGGGGGCGCGACCAGACAACGACACAGATTTCTGAATACGCCCTCGATTTAGTTCTATTTTGGCACTATAAACTTGAATTGTCATGTCGCAGCGCAGCGCAGACATCTACACAACCCAGGCGCTGGTTAGAATCCATTTGCTAAGGAGATTTCGTTAAACTGGGGTTGTGTAGTTGTCTACGCTACGCTGCGACATGACAATTCTCGGGCAAAAAATTTGATGAATTTCAAAAGTTAAAAAGGAATTAAGTCGACGACATTGCCCTTCATGGACAGCGGGCGGAACCAGACACCAACATAGATTTCTGAACACCCTCAACCACAAACCCCAAGCCCTGGCCAATCACCAAATCCCCAAAACAAACAAATCACCCGCACTCATGCTACTAAAATACATAATTCCTACCCCAATTGGCCAAATGGAGATATCCGGTAGCGAACTAGGCGTGCGCACGGCACAACTTTGCGAGGGTCGGGCAACTTCCGCAGACTCCAGTGCGAGAGAAGTCAGCGAAATGCTCGAAAACCACCCGGTGGCGGAGTGTGCGCGTCAGATTGCGGAGTATTTTGCAGGATCAAGGCAGGATTTTGATCTAAAGCTGGACTGGAGCGGCGCAACTGATTTCCACCGGCAAGTCTGGGCAGAATTGGTCAAAATTCCGTTCGGGAAAACAGTCAGTTATTCCGACATCGCAGAACGAGTCGGCAATCCAGCTGCGGTGCGTGCGGTGGGTATGGCCAACCGAAGCAACCCTATTGCCATCGTGGTGCCCTGCCACCGGGTGATTGGTAAAGCGGGCGATTTGCGTGGGTACTTTTATGGCTTGGATACCAAAATGTTGTTGCTTAGGCATGAAAATCCGGTGCGATTTGCGGAACAAGGGGAATTGTTTGGAGGAATCTAGACCAATTGTTTTTCCAAGACGAAACCGTTTCTTTCGAATGTTAAACCGTTCCCTAAAATTAGAAAAATACCGTAACCTTGCCAAAAATTTTGCACTAAATTTGCAGACTAGTTTTTAAAAATGGCTTTACTTTGAAATCTGAAAATCAATGTTTTAGCTGAAACATTTTACTATTTTCCAAATGTGGCTATTACTTGAAGTGCGGTAAAACCCAAAGTTGGCCTTTTATTTGCTAAGGCCGTTTTTAGTCCCTATTAATTCGAGCAAGCCCCCCGAACCTTCAAACCGAAAACATCCTAATCGTTCAATGGCATCTTCTTACGGACCGAGGCAGTCGCTCTCTCAAAAACTACAGCAAAAACTCTCCCCGCAACAGATTCAGTTAATGAAACTGCTGCAAATCCCTACGGCTACCCTCGAACAACGCATTGAAGAAGAGCTCGAATCCAACCCTGCACTCGAAGAGGGCGATGAAACAGCCGACCTCTCTGAAGGGCTGAGCGACATGGACCTTTCAGATGCCGATCTTAGCTACTACGAGCGGGAGCAAAAAGTCGAAAGCGGCCAGACAGATGATGATTTGGGCGGTGAAATTATCCCTACAAGCGAAGAAATAATCCCTGAAATGGATCGCGAAAGCTCAGATGATTACGGCGATGACGACGACTCCACCAGCCTCCGCGACGATGATGGCCCCGATCTCGATGACTACCTGATTGATTATATTGAAGACGACCCATCCACCTATAAATCCCGCGACGACAGCCGGGGGGGCGATCAGGAGGATAAGCAAGTCCCGCTTGCTTTCGAAAATACTTTCCACGAATATTTAGAGCAGCAATTGGGAATGCTCAAGCTGGGTGACGAGCGAGAGCATGCCATCGCCCTTCAAATTATCGGCTCAATTGACGATGATGGCTACCTCCGTCGCGACCCTTCGGCGATGGTAGACGACCTGCTTTTTAGCCAAAATATCAGCACAAACGAGAAGGAAATCAGGCAAATTCTTCAAAAAATACAGCGTTTCGATCCGCCTGGTATCGGTGCTCGAGACCTTCGAGAATGCCTGATTCTTCAGCTCCATTACAGACTTCGGCAAGACGATGACTCGCTTAAACACGAGGATAAAATCGTGATTCAGATAGCCCTGCGCATCATTGACCAATATTTTGACGAATTTACCAAAAAGCACTATCCCAAACTTTGTCGCCAACTCGGCATCGAAGAAGAAGACCTTCGGGATGCGATCAACGAGATTCTAAAACTCAATCCCAAACCAGCCAGCGGCTTTGCTTCAAAGGGCGACCGTGCCCACAACTATGTGGTGCCCGACTACCTCGTGAACAACCGCGATGGAGAACTGGAGCTTACACTCAATGCCCGAAACGCCCCCGACCTGCGCATCAATGATCAGTATCGCGATATGCTCAAGGCTTTTCATGATGGCCGACACGGGCGCCGCGCCAACAAAAAAGAAAAGGAAGCAGTCTTATTTATCAAGCAGAAAATAGACTCGGCCAAGTGGTTCATTGATGCCATCAAACAGCGCCAACAAACCATGATGCTGACGATGGGTGCCATCCTCAAACACCAGGAAGAATATTTCCTCACCGGTGATCAAAAGAAGATAAGACCCATGATTCTCAAGGACATCGCCGACGTGACGAGCCTCGACATCTCGACCGTGAGCCGCGTGGCCAACTCCAAATATGTGCAGACGGAATTTGGCACCAAGCGGCTCAAAGAATTTTTCTCCGAAAGCCTCAGCACCCAGGACGGCGAAGAAGTATCCACG
>JBBQLD010000042.1:0-18133 GCA_038327555.1 Chitinophagales bacterium | reverse complement strand
AGTGAAGAATCTGAGGCCGAAGGCCTAAAATTTAGAAGAAAAAGCTTCGGCCTTCGGCCTCAGATTCTTCACTACGTTCAGAATGACAAACAATTTGAACGCGCAAATTTTCAAAATAAAAAAGTGTACGGCTGAAAGATTTTTCTAAAGAAATTGACTCTGCAAGTTACCTCAAATGGGAATCACACCCTTTCAAGTTTCAAGTTTCCCACCTTGAAACTTTTCACTTGCCACTTTTCACTTGAAACTTTTCACTTGAAACTTAAAACTTTTCACTTGCCACTTGAAACTTTTCACTTGAAACTTGAAACTTAAAACGTCCATGCCCTTTTCAACAACGCCCATCCCAGACTTACTCGTTTTTAAACCCGCCGTTTTCAACGATGAACGGGGTTATTTTTTTGAAAGTTACAACCAGCAGGTTTGGGCTGATGCGGGGGTGCATACTGCATTTGTGCAAGACAATCAGGCCCGCTCCACACGAGGCGTATTGCGCGGACTCCATTACCAGGTTGGTGAAATGGCGCAGGCCAAACTTGTGCGGGTCACGGAGGGAGAGGTACTTGATGTGGCTGTAGATTTACGCGAAGGCTCGCCTACTTTGGGCCAATGGTACAGCATCCGATTGAGCGCGGAAAACAAGCAGCAGCTTTTTGTGCCCCGAGGGTTTGCACATGGATATGTAGTACTCAGCGAAACCGCGGAATTCTCCTACAAATGCGACAATTTTTACGCCAAAACACATGAAGGCGGGGTTCGATTTGACGACCCCTTTCTTGGCATTGATTGGGAATTTGATCTGGAGCAAGTGTTGGTTTCTGAGAAGGATTTGGTGTTGCCAGGTTTTGTGGGCCGGCGGAGGTAGAATCAAGCAATCCATAAGATTTCTATATCTCAAGCCTCTGTTTTTTTTAAAAAAAGCCTATTTTTGAGGCAAAAATTATCATCACATGGCAGAACTGCTTTTGAAATATGAACTTTGGGACTCGGCAGGCAAAAAACAATTGCTGGAGTACCTGAATTTTCTATTGTCTGCAAAAACGGAAAAGAAGAAGATGCCCAAATTTGACTTGAAAGCCTATCGCGAAAGCCTACTGAAGGTTTCTGTGTGGTCAGACGAGGACATTGCACTCATCGAAGAAGCTCGCCAAAACCTCAACAATTGGCAAGTCAAAGAATGGTAATTGACACAACCCTTTTCATTGAGCGGATCGAGGGGCTGGTGCTGGTTTGAAAGTTCTTCACACCACCCTCGGCGCCAACAACTTATACAATACTGGCGTTACAATCCTCGACAACAGCGTACTGGAAATAAGTCCTCCAATCAACACATAAGCCAAGGGCGAATACAGCGGATTCTCCTCCACCGCAATCGGCAACAGACCACCAATGGCCGTGAGCGAAGTCAACAAAATCGGCACAAAACGAATCTCCCCTGCTTCCTGAATTGCATCATCCAAACCTCGACCATCGACGCGGAGTTGATTGGTAAAATCCACCAGCAAGATGGAGTTTTTGACCTCAATTCCCATGAGTGCGATAAGGCCCACCACCACGGTGAAAGAGAACGGATAACCCGTGGCCAACAAGATCAGAATAGCCCCGATAATGCCCAACGGAATGACCGACAGGACAATGATGGTGCTTCTAAAGGTTTTAAATTCTAAAATCAATACCGCCAAAAGTCCAAATACCGTGAGCAGTATGATGGGCCCAAGGCCGCCAAAGGAACGCTCGGCACTCTCCACTTCTCCCGCCATTTTGAAAGAATAGCCTTCAGGCATTTTCATTTCAGCCATTTTTTTACCCAAATCCCGATTGAGTTCTGCGGCGCGAAATCCACTTTTCACAAAAGCCGTCACCCCCGTAAATCGGTCTTTGTTGAAATGCTGGATGAAATTTGGCGAAGGCTTAAACTGGATTTCAGCCACCTGATTGAGTGGAATAGCTGCACCAGGGATGTTGTTGATGTACAGGTTTTTGAGGGCATCCAGGGTGGTATTTGCCCCGCTTTTGGGCACCGTCACCGTGAGGTTATAATCTTCACCGTCGGCTTCCGAGGCAAAAGTTCCGAGATTAATCCCGGCAATGGCAAGCCGCACCATTCGGTCAATATCAGCCACTGGAATACCCATGGTGGCAGCCTTGTCTTTGTTGATTTTGACCTGCAAATCGGTCTTCACGGTTGCAATGGGATTATCGATATAAATTGCACCTGCTGTTTCCGCAAGCAGGTTTTCAACGCGCAGGGCAATCCCGCGCAGGGTGTCCAGATTTTCTCCAAATACCCGGATAGCAATCGGTGCTTCGATGGGCGGACCTTGCTCAAAATCCTTCACCGTAATTGTTGCCCCAGGCACGTTTTTGAATTTTTCGCGCAGCTCATCTATCATTGCAATCTTCACTGGTGGCGGCGTTTTATCCTCCAGTTGCACAAAAATTTGTCCGTAATCAAAGGCCTCAATTTCCCGAATCACATTATAGTAAATGCGTGGGTTTCCGCGTCCGACGTTGGTGGCAAACCAGGTGATTTGGGCTTTCCCGCCTTTGTATTTAGAAACTGGCGCTACCGAATCTGGCAGCAAATGCTGGGTTCTAAACTCGGGCGTTACGTATTCATGCAACACAGAGTCAACCATTTGTGCAATACGGTTGGTTTGCTCCAGATTAGTGCCCGTTGCAGCTTCTACGTCTATGTAAAACATGGGCCGCTCGCTTGCAGGAAACACCGCAAAACCCGCTTTACCCGCCAAACTCAATACCCCCACAAAAATCACTGCAGAAATAAACATCGTCGTTTTAGGCCACTCAAGGCCCTTGTGAAGCAGCCGGGCGTAAGTGCCTGAAATGAGCCATTTCAACCCGCGCAAGAAGATATTGCCGCGTGGATCATGATGCTCCGATAGTACCCGGCTACTCAAAAACGGCACGATGGTGAGCGACACAAACAAAGAGGCCAACACGCACAACACGACTGCCAAGGGCAAGGAACGAATGAAATCGCCTGAAGCCTCCGGAAGGAATACCAGCGGCAAAAAAGCAAGCACCAGGGTAGCCGTGCAACCCAGCACCGCAAGCCCAATTTGTCTCGTTGCCAAGATAGCGGCTTCCTTTCTGGAGTGGCCTTCTCGAAGCCATCGCTCAATATTTTCGACCACCACAATGGAGTCGTCCACGAGAATTCCCAATGCGATAATTAGGCCCACGATACTGAGTTGGTTCAAAGAATAGCCCAACTGATCGAGCGCAAAAAGTCCGATGGCTATGCTGAGTGGGATGGAAATCATCACGACCATTGCGGCACGCCAACCCAGTGGCAAAAGCGTGAGTAGGACTAGCAAAATTGCAATCCCGAAATCTTTGGCGAAGCGCGTGAGTCGTTTGCCGACCGAATCATTTTGGTCAAAAACCTTCGCGTAGTCCATGCTTTTAGGCAATTCAGCACGCCAGGCAGCTACTTTTTTATTCACGGATTCCCCTACCTCGAAAATATTTTGCTCGTCTTTCATTCGGGCGGTCACCCAAACGCAACGGGTGCCATTCACTCGAGCAAGGTGGCGGTTTTCTTCATACGCCCAATCAACATCAGCAAGATCACGGAGATAGAGTACGCGACCATTTTGGCCATTCACGAGGGTGTTCCGCACCTCATCAATACTCTGGTAATCACCGCTGGTTTCCACGTTGAAGGTTCGTTCGCCCGCACTGACTGATCCACCAGGGATACTAACATTTTCACTTTGCAGGGCACCAAGTACTCGACTTATGGGAACATTTTCTGTCGCCATTTTTGGCAAATTGAGGGCAATTCGCACCTCCCTTTTGGGGAAACCCCAGGTGTCGGCGGCTTTAATTCCCGGGATTTTTTCTAGGTCTTCTTCCAGACGTTCGGCCTCGTAGCGCAAATCTGCCCAGGAGGCATTCTCCGACACAATGGCCCCTTGCAATATCGCCACGTCAGAAGAGGCAAACTTTTGAACCTGAAGCCGGTAGATATCCTGTGGCAGATCTGCACGGGCAGCATTGACTTCCCGCACAACTTCTTCATATTTTTTGTCCGTGTCTTCGCCGTGTTTGAACTCGATGGTCAATACCGCGATGCCATTGAACGAGAGCGAGCGCATCCGATCAATATTTTCCAGTGCCCCAAGTTTGGCCTCTAGTTTGTCTGTGATCTTATTCTCAATTTCCGCAGGCCCGGCACCTGGGTACACCACGATGACATTGTAGCCTGGAGGTGCAAATTTAGGATCTTCGGCACGGGGCATATTGAACATAGAACCCACGCCTAATGCCATTACAAAGCAAAAGACGATAAAGGTGAACTGTGGGTTATTGACGGAGAATTCGGCGATTTTCATGTGTATTGATCAGCTTTGCTCAAAATTTATTTCAAAGGAACTTTTTCAAAACCCTCACATCTTCCGCACTTTCTTCTTCTCATTCAAATACGGTGCACCACTGGTTACCACTTCCGTCACGCCTTCTAATCCCGAGGTAATTACGGCCTGATTCCCTTCCATAAATGCCACCCGGACTGGCCGTTTTTTCACACTCACCCCATCTGCCTGCAAGGCAAAAACAAAGGCTGATTGCCCATCTCCTTCTACAATTGCTTCGACTGGTATCATTGTATAAGGGCTTGATTTTGAAGGCGTAATATCTACCTCAGCAAACAAGCCAGGGGCAAATCGTTTGCCTTGCGGTTGAATGCGAATCTCCATTGGATAAAGCCCGCTGGCTGGGTCTGCGGCTGGGGCCAGATCGCTCACTTTGCCGCTGAACAGGGTTCCTTCATAAGCGTCCATCTTTATCTGAGCAACCATGCCGAGACCTAATCTCGCCCAATCACGGTCGCTGACGTTAATCTTGACGACCCAGTCATTTACCCCGGTCTCGAACAAAACGAATGCTGGCATTCCTGGCCCTGTGATTTCACCTTCATTCACCAGTTTTTTGATGATTTTGCCGCCTCTAGTCGCTCTGATTTCGGCATATTGCTGATTGAAAGTGGCGATTCGAGCAGTTTCTTTGGATACATCACGGCCCGTAGTGGCGTTTTGCAACAGTTCCAGTGTGGCACTGCTGTCGCGGTAAAGTCCTTCTACCCTGGCGAGGTCGCGCTCCGCTTTGGCAAGGCCCTGTTGCGCTTGGTTTACTTGTGCGTCAATTTCGGTTTTGTCCATCACAGCCAGCAATTGACCAACACGAACAACATCTCCCTCGTCTACATAGATTTTACGGATGATGCCGCCAATTTTGAACGACAAACGCTGTTCAGCCGAAGCGGTCAGTATACCGCTGGCATGAATTGGCAAAGCCACTGTTTTTTGCTGCACCAGAGCCGTACGGATAGGAATAGATTCATCTGCAATATCCGATGATGCGACTGCTGTAGATGATTTTGAACCACAAGCACCCAGCAGAGCAAACAGCCCTGTAAATGCTATGGCGGGTAAAATGGCTGGAATATCGATGGTTTTGTGCACAGATTTTTTCATCTTGAAAGCGATTTTTTAGTAACCCGGAACTCCGTTCCGGGGATATTAAATTTCCCCGGAACGGAGTTCCGGGTTACTTAACACCAAATTTTGATGGTGCTGAACATGATAAATGGTAAAGTAGAGCATTTCCCTAAGGGTAATTTTTCCCAAAAGTGGATGCGGGAGAATGTAGATATCCAATTGATTTTCAGCAGTTTTTTCAATTTTTAGGCGCAGTTCAGCACTTAAATGATCCAATCGACGCAACAGTTTTGCTCGCGCTTCCCATTCCGCTTTTTCGGGAATAAATTGCTTACTTGCCCGACCTCCTGCAGCCAGTTTGGCCTGGTATTTTTTTACTAAATCTTCAAAACCGAGCGAAGGCCGATTGGCTTTCCCAAAGAAAAGCTGGAGTACAAAACCTGGCAACCCAAAGGCCATATTCACGGGTGCCACACTTTTACAAAGATGGTCTAATTGCTGTCCTGCACTCCATTTGCCCTGGAGGGCAGCGTTGTAGTCAGCCGCATTGAGCGTACTTAAAAGATGACTAAACTCCGCATAGTGGATGTCAAGTTGTTCAATAATAGTTTGCTTGTTCATCGTTTATAGTTCATAGTTCATAGTTCATAGTTCATAGTTCCTGGTCAAATTCCCGCCGCCTTCCGCAGCCCTGCTTCCTTCACCAGCACTTCCGTCCAGGCCAATAATTGTTGTAGCCTGGCAGTAGTTACCCTATTTTGGGCGTCTAGAAATTCGAGCAGCAGCACTTGATTCGCACGGTATTTGTTGTTCACAATGCGGAACGTTTCTTCGGCAGCACGAAGGCCAATTTGTGTTGTACTGAAGGTATTTTGTGCCGCCTCCAGTTCGTTCCATGCTGAGGTGACTTGCAGGGCAATTTGTTGCTGCACTTGTTCTGTTTGGTTGCGCACTCCTTCGGCCTGTAGTCGGGCTTCCTGGGTTTTGCTTTTGCGGAGACCGCCGTCAAAAAGATCATAAGTCAGCCCCACCTGGGCCAAAGCATAGACTTGATCTTTGTTAAATTTGTAGCCAAAGCCTTGAAAGCCAAGCGATCCGCCCAGATAAAAATCGGGAAGTTTGGAATTGGCCGCATTTCGGCGCACATCGGTTTCGGCGGCCTGCTGACCGGCTTTGAGTGCGGCAATTTCCGGGCGATTGTTCAGGCTTTCTTGTACCAGTTGTTCTGCCTGATACGCCGGTAAAACAATGCGTAGCAAGGCCGTATCTACAACTACTTCCTGTTGTAAATCTTTGTTGATCAGAAAGTTAAAATAGGCTCGTGCCGTATTTTGCAGACTTTTGAATTTGAAAATTTCATTGTCTGCCTTGCTCAATTCATAATCAGCGGTAGCCACTACATCGCGGGTTGCTACGTTATTTCTGACCAGACTTTCATTGAATCGGCGGAGTTCAGTCAGGACTGTTTTGGCATTGATCCAAACCTTCTCCGCTTCCAAAACGCGCAGGTAATTCAGGTAGCTTTCCGTGATTTGAAATCGAAGCTCCTGTTCAGTAGCCGCCTTCCCTGCGGATTTGCTTTGCAACAAAAAGCCCTGAATTTCGCGGTTGTATTTTAGGTCTGAGTTGAAAATCGGGTAGGCAAAACTGACTTTAGTTTCATGAAAATTGTTGGGTAGAAATTGAATTTGCTGGTTCTCCAAGGTCGGAAACTGGCCCGGGATCACACCCGGCGGCAAGTTGCCCGGCATCGCATTGAGTGCATTCAAATTTCCGTATACGTTGTTGAGCAAATCGCCAATCGGGAAGTCGATTTTCCGTCCGCCGCCAGCTACAGTATAATTGGCGTCAAAAGTCAATTTCGGCTTTCCCAATGCGTTGGATTGACGCACGGATTCTTGAGCTTTAGCGATGTCGAGGCTTTGTTGTTTCAGGCCAAGGTTGGCGGTTAAACCTTCTTGGATATATGCTTCCAATACTGCGGATTGTGCCAGGAGGGAGGAGAACGCGAAAATAAGCAGCCCGCCTACGCCAAGGCTTCGGCGGGTAAAGTTTCGGGGGGAAGACCCGCCTACGCCAAGGCTTCGGCGGGTAAAGCAATTAAATAGATCTATATTCATATTAGACAGGGCGATTTTTCCAAACGAGTTTTACTTTCTGAACAACGTTTATTAATGATGCAAAAAAACGCAGCTTTCTAAGGCTGCCAAAGCAAAAAGCGGTGAACGGTCAATTTCGTGGGTTGAACTGTATACTGAGCCTACTTGCTCGCTTTTTTCTTACCTTCTTTTGTTATGGCAAAGCTTCGGATCATGGTTTCTACGAACTCGACTTTGCCTGGCTTCCAGATTAGGCTCGAAACTTTCCGGTGCATTCAACACACAGATTTCCGGCTGGTTTTTGAAATTCATTTTTTTGAGAACAGGATCCATACTTTAAATATAATCTGAATTATGAATTTATAGCAGGCTACTGGATTACAAGCTCTCTGCCATCTTTACGATCATTGCAAACGATTTTTTCGCCAATTCGCCACGTTCCTCGGCCGGATACATACGCATCCGTTCGCGAACGAAGAGTGAAACCATCCCATGCGCATGGCACCAAAGAGTGTACGCAATGGTAGCCGAATCGGTACTTTTGAAATAACGCGCGGCTACACAGGCCTCCACAGTCTCCACAAAAAAGGCATGCGTAGCCATGCCAAGCGTCCAACAGTCCTGGTTTTCTAAGTGTTCCATGGGCGCACGGGTCAGGAACAACAAGTCGTACCAATCCGGGTGTTTCAGGCCAAAATCCACGTATAGCCGCCCAAATTCGATGAGCCGTTCCCAAGGATCCTCAATGCTGGCCGCAGGAAGCAGGTGATCGCGTTTGGCAGCCGCAGCTTCATATTGAAGCGCGTAAAAGATTTCGTTCTTGTCCTTATAGTAAAGGTAAATGGTGGCCGGGCTATATTCAATCCGCTCGGCAATGCTCCGGATATTGAGTCCGTCGTAGCCCTTATCTTTAAAAATATCGTGCGCAGCACTCAGGATGAGTGCGCGCATTTCTGCTTTTTCCCGGTTTTTTCTGGATGCAATGCTCATGTATTTTTTTTACTAAACAACGAAAAGTTACTGAACAGTGTTTATTAATTTCAAAAAAACAACTTTTAAAAAATACAATACCGTCAAATTAGCTTGGCACGCCTCATTTTCACGCCTCAAATAAACGCGCATAAAACTTGCAGCCACTTGTCTTCCTATTGCTTATTGTTGTCTTTTGGCAGGCGATGGCAAGGGCGGCTTCAAGTTTGTTTCCAATAAAATATCAGGCTTTGAGGCTTCAGGAGAGGCTCGATATGCCGCTTGGCACCGGCAGAAGTCTGGTAAAAATGTACTAGTTTTAAGCCTTAACAATAGTAAAACTAGGGCTTTTTGGGCTAAAGCAAGTCCTTGAGCTGTTTAAACTCCTCATAATTGGCATATCTTGGCTCAGTTTTCTACCGTAAAAAAAATCTGGTAGAATTTTGACGACTAGCTAAATCTAATCTATTACGTTTGCCTTTATCTCAATTCTGTTCTCTTGGAACGCGGTTGAGATAAAATAATCTTTTTTTTAATCTCCCTCGTCCTTCGGCGCGACTTCATTTTTTAAGACAACGCTATGACCGGTTCCCCGACCCGACCACAAGACCGATTTGTGCTCCACCTGCTATGGTTGCTGGTGCTTTTGCCTGCTTTTGCTTTTGCACAAGAACAGACGCTGCTGCAATCTGATTTCTCCCACGCACTCATTACGCCCAAATTGCTGCGGGATTCTGCACATGTGCTCACTTTTGACAGCGTGCGCAGTGAAACCATCGCTTCTAAGTTTGTGCTCGCCAAAAGCCCCTACCTTACCTTTGGCGCTGACGCCAGTACCTGGTGGCTTCAATTCTCTGTGAAGAATGAACTTCCAACGTATAAAACGTTGATTCTCTGGCTTAATCGCAAAAATTTCGACTCATTTTCTTTGTTGCAGCAAAAGCCCGATGGTACGTTTCAAACCTACGGTGACGTGGGTGCAGCGTTTTACGATGACTCCCGTTTCGCCCTGTCCAATGGCTACTATGTTGCCATTTTGATGCAGCCAGGAGAGAACAAATTCTGGGCAAAAGCCTCCAATGAAGTCGGCTCCATGTATCTTGGGATGAGTCTTCATACCCCTGATCAATTTGCGCTGAAAAGCCGATACAACGTACTCCTTTTCGGCTTCTTTTTGGGCACTATGCTCGTTTCCATCCTGTTTGCGCTCCAGCTGTATTACATGTACCGCGATCCAATGTACTTGTTCTACCTGGCTTACATGGTGGTAGTACTGTTACGCGAAGCATACAACCACTCAGCTATCGTCAATATCTTCCCAGTAATGCAGCGTCACGGCATTTCATTCCTGATGGTGGCCACTTACGGGCTTTTTTATCGGTATTTTATACGCTTGTGGGAATTGGATAAGTGGCTTGACCGCGTGACAAAATGGTATTTGATTGCAATGTTCGTACTCACAGGCGTGTTTGGCATCCTGGTTAAATACGAACATGGCCCGCTGATGCAGGTGATTTTCACAGCAGCGATGCTTTCAATTTTGGTTATCACCATTATTTCTGTGGTGGTTGTGGCGCGAAATTTTCGGACGAGCGTTAGAGCCAGAATTGTAGTGTTTGCGTTTCTACCGCTTGCTGTTGCATTCATTCTTAATCTATTGCGCAATATCAACGTGCTTCCAAATTATCCATTCATTCAGTATGCGGTAATGTGGGGATTTATCTTTGAAGCCGGGATTTTTGCGGTGGCATTTATCCGTTGGCATGGATTTGTTGATAGAGACCGGAATGTGCTCCAACTCAAACTCTCGATGGAGCAACAGGAAAAACAACTTGCGATTCAGGCTGCGGAACAAAAGGTCAAAGACCGGATTGCACGCGACTTGCACGACGATATCGCCGCTTCCATGTCGGGTATTCGAATCTTGAGCAAGGTGGCACACCAGCAATTTGCCCATCAAGTGCCCGAGGCAGCTCCCTTGCTTGAACAGATCAGCAAGAGCGCCCAAAGTACCTTGGAAAGTATCAGTGACCTCATCTGGGCGGTTAAGCCGCACCCCGACTATCTGAACGATATTGCTGATCGAATGCGAGAGTACGCGCAAAAATTTCTGGACGCAAAAGACATTGACTATCAGCTTAATATCCCACGTAATCTGCCCGTGATGGAACTGGATATTGAGGCTCGACGCAATACCTTCCTCATTTTCAAAGAGGCCATCAACAACGCCATGAAGCACAGCGAATGTACACACATGGACATCAGTCTCCTCGCCGATTCAGAAAAGATGACCCTCCTGATCGCAGACAACGGTATTGGTTTTGATGTGGCGGAAAAAGCTGCTTCAGGGGTAGGATTGGGCAGTATGCACAAACGGGCGCAGGACATTGGCGGTGAACTAAAAATCACTTCGGAGCTGGGAAAAGGAACCCGAATTTCTTTCTGGCTTCCGGTTGGTTAAATGTGGTCAATTCAAAACATGAGCCTTCCCAAGTTTTTTCTTGGGCACCTCAAAGTGGTTTTGATTGACGAATGCAGACTACATGAAGGTTGATTTTTAATGGCTTAACGAAGCACCGTCCACTTTTCCATAGGTTTTATCTGTGCTGTGCCTCAAAAATCCTACGATCTGCCACGCCTTCAAAAATCAACAATCATGTAATCGGAGTTCGTCAATCAAAAAAAGAAAAATTCGGGATGATTCATGTTGTTAGTTTGTTGCACCCCTAAAAGGTAAACCACCAAATACCTAAACTGGCGTATCGTCTTTCTTCTCCTCGCTTCCAGACACATAGTCTTTCGCTTTCTGCCAGAAATCTTTGCCTTCTTCTGCCAATTCGCTGGCTTCTTCCTTCACTTCGCCCACCAATGCTTTGGCTTTTTCGCTGATGTAGTCCAAGGCATCGCCCCCGTGTGCGGCAATTTTGTCCTTAGCAACCTGAGCTTCGGCAAACTTTTCAGCAGCTTCCGCTTTGGCTTCAGCAGCCATCGCTTCTGCCTTCACGCTGAGTTCGTTAAATTTTTCTGTGGCGGTTTCTTTCAATTCGCCAAATTTTTCAGCGGCAAGTGCAGCAGCTTGTTCAGCGGCTTCGCTCGCTTTATCAAGCGTTTCTTTAGCGGTGTCGGATGCTTTTTTCCAAAAATCTTCCATGGTATTTATAAAGTGATTGGGTGATGAAATGATGAAGTGATTGGGTGATGGAGCGATGAAGTGATTAGGTGATGAAGTGATGCCCGCAATCCTTCTTGATCCTTCATGTTACTTCCGGTGAAAAAGTTACTGCGGGCAAGGTTGATTTTGTAGCTAATTTAAAGTTACGGCGTTCAGACGACCTTGCAATGAAAAATTACACAGCCTTTAAAATTTTAGCCGCATAAATTTACAGTACTCTACTCCAAGTCTAAGCTTTTTCCGCCCAAACTTGCGCCAAATGCACAATCGTCTCGGCTGCTTTGTCCATGTCTTGTACTGATACCCACTCTTGTTTAGAGTGGAACGCATGCTCTCCAGCAAAAAGATTGGGACAAGGCAAACCCATAAACGAAAGTCTGGAGCCATCCGTACCGCCACGAATGCTACTTTGAATTGGGTTGGGGAAGCCGGCGCGTTGGAGGGCTTCCATAGCATTTGCTACCACCTGCGGATGCCGGCGAAGTACCTTGCCCATGTTGCGGTATTGCTCACTGATTTTTACTTCTGCTCGGCTATTTGGAAATGGCTTTATCACACTATCCACAATCCGTTGTAAGGTTTTGCCATGCCGTTTCAAACCTGCCTCAGTAAAGTCGCGAAGGATGAGTTTTATGGTCGCTTTTTCGATATTGCCTTCAAAATGAACTGGATGGATAAATCCCTGCATCCCGTCGGTGTGTTCCGGGCTGAGTTTGTCAGGAAATTTAGCGACTATTCGGGCGGCAATTTTTAACGCGTTTTCCATCTTGCCTTTGGCAAAGCCTGGGTGTGCTGAAATCCCGTGGATGGTCACTACTGCCCCATCCGCACTAAAAGTTTCGTTTTCGATGCTTCCGGCAGTTTCTCCATCGATGGTATACCCGAATTTGGCGCCGAGTTTTTTCATGTCCACCTTATCTACCCCGCGGCCAATTTCTTCGTCGGGCGTGAAGAGAATTCGGATTTTCCCATGCTTCAACTGCTTGTTTTTCAGCAAGATCTGAGCAGCACTCATGATGGCCGCCACGCCTGCCTTATTGTCTGCTCCCAACAGCGTAGTGCCGCTGGCGGTGATGATGTCATTTCCAATTTGTGCTTTCAAATCTGGGTGTTCGTTCATACGAATCACCACGGACTTATCGTCGGGCAACACCAAATCCTGGCCTTTATAGTTAGCATGGATAATCGGCTTCACCCCTTCACCAGAGCAATCTGGCGAGGTGTCCATGTGCGAGCAAAAGCAGATGACGGGTACTTTTTTGTCGGTATTGGCTGGAATAGTGGCATAAACGTAGCCGTATTCGTCGAGGTGTGCATCAGCCAAGCCCATGCTTAAAAGTTCTTTCACGAGCACATGAGCAAGGTTTTTTTGCTTTTCTGTGCTGGGTTGGCTCGGGCTGTCTGGATCACTCTGGGTATCGATGGTGACGTAGTGGAGGAAACGCTCTTTCGCGGTATGCTGCATTTGTAGAAGTGGTGGAAGTGAAAGTAAAAGCGACGCCAAAACTACGGCAAAGTGGAAAATTTTGAGGGAAGATTCTGAGTATTAAACAAAGCCTCAATTCCCCACCGCAGTATTATTCACATCAGAAACCTTAACGCCCTTAAAATCTGCGCCTGTATAATTGGCTTGCAGGTTACTCACGGATATATTGTCTGAAGGAAGGCCGCCCTGAAACGGGTTAGCCGAGTTGGAAAAGACCGTAGATGCAGGGAAAAATCGCCAGGAGGTGTTGGAAGGGAACGACGGATTGATGCCCAGAATAATCTTGCGGGATTCTACAATGTCGAAAGTAGTGATCGAATTGCTCTGGTTCACGTCACCCGCTATCATTTTCCAGGGCGAGTCAAACGTTTCAAGGGCTAGAATATGCTTGGAAATCAAGACCAAATCAAAGGTTGTGACGCCATTCACGTCGTTAATGTCGTGGGTCGGTTTGATGGTGTAATTGCCGCCTGCCGGAACGTTGATAAATTGAAAATTTCCCAAAGAGTCTGTAAGCACCGAGGCAATTATGCCGCCACTAAGCTCCACTTTTATGCCTTCCATAGGCACATCCCAATGGGTTTTGACTTTGCCGCTGAGGGTAAAAGCTTGCACGACAGGGCGGACATAGCCATTTTGAGTGTTCGCCCCGGTATTGCCTGGGTCAAGCCATTCTTTTAGACGGGTATCGGAAGTGGCGCCTTGATTCCAAGAGATGTTGAACCGCCCGAAAAATGCGGAAAAAATGACGCAGGGATTGAACTGATTCCATGCTCCGCCATGCAATTGCCCCACAATTCGCTTATTGGAA
The DNA here is from genome assembly GCA_038327555.1 of Chitinophagales bacterium. Lineage (GTDB taxonomy): Bacteria > Bacteroidota > Bacteroidia > Chitinophagales > Saprospiraceae > M3007. Next base: position 4,131 of record JBBQLD010000042.1, on the reverse strand, counting down.
TCAAAGATCGGGCCTCCAGAAGACCCTGGCTGGAAAATACCAAGATCCGGCAAGGATTTCCAATGGGTATTGACCGGGCTCGTACCAAATCCAGGACCCCAGTCTAACACGTTTGGATGAATGGTCAAAGCGTCATTATCCACCGAAATCTTCTTGATATCGCCCTGCGGATGGTGGATGTAGGTGGAGCTAGGCGCAATGGTAGTCAGACTTCCATCGCGATTCCAGCCATTGAAATAAATCTCGTAACTGGGCGGTATCGGATTGATTTTCAACAACATGAAATCTGTTTCCGAACGGTAAGAAATTCGTTGACTGCCCAAAACGGAACGCGGCACAGGCTCAATGGCCGGGTTGGCACAGACGGTAGATTCATAATCAAAGTCAAAACGCCAAAGCCCAAAATCAGGGTTATTGCCAATCAACTGGCAGTGGTGAGCCGTCAGAAAATAGGGCTCAAACGTGTTGGATGTATTGGCAACCAACGAACCAGTACACCAACCCTGACCGTTAGAAAAAACCATCAAGATCCGCGCTATTCCTTTCTTCTGTACCTGCCAATTGGCTCCCGCGGCACAATTAATATTGACGTTACAAGCCAGCGCTTCGTTAAAGTCTTCAGCGCCGTTCATGGCATTTTTGTCGTAAGCAATATCTATACGCTTGGAGCTGATTTTGCTTTGGCCTTGCACGGCGGCGGGTTCGTAAAGTTCCAGATAAGCCGTTTCTCCTTTTAACACCCCAATTAAAAATTTGCCTGACGGCAAGCTGCTTTGGGCAGTGTATGCACCCAACACTTGTTGCGTAGACGAATAGGCAAAAAACTTAGCCCCCGGCGGCAATCGAAATTCGTCAAAAATCAAACTCAGTCCTTTAGCGCCGCTAGAACGAAGCGCACAGAGCCAGACCCGATCTCCGTTCGGCAAAGTCTGCCAGATTCCGGCATTTTGAAGCGAAATATCCGTTTGTATGGGTGCAGCAAAGCGATTTTGGCCGGGAGCCTTGGTATCTTCGGACAATGCATTTGCTACGTCCAAGACCGGAAGCTCTAGCATACCGGGCATTTTGCCAGCCAGGAAGGATTTATTCTCAGGCTGCAAACTGGGTGGCAAACCTCCTTCGCTTATTTGAGCCTGTGCCACAATTGCCGCGAAAACGGCAAGGATGATTAATCGATTTCGCATGAACAACGGGATGTTTTGTTGGAAGGATTCGGTCGGGATTATTGAGGACTGTCTAAAAGCAGGCCAAAAGTAACGTAGGGCGAAATTTATTTCGCCTATATGCAAAGAAAAGAGGCTGTTACTTTTTCAAAGCCAAGCCTTTTGACACAAAAGCATGTGTAAATCGAAATGAATTTCGCGCTTCTAAAATGGATTCTGAATATCAGGGTTATTGATAAAAACGGTATCCGTTAGCGTGTGCAGAAATTTCACAAGGGCTCTTTTCTGATACTCAGTTAAGCCTGTGTAGGTGCCATCGCCGTTGGGGAAGCCTATATTATTGAGAAAAGCACCTTCATTCATGACTCCAAAGCCGTTGTCGTTGTATTGTTCAATGACCTGATCGAGGGTTTGAAAACGTCCGTCGTGCATGTAAGGCGCGGTAAGCCCGATATTACGCAAGGTTGTTGCTCTAAACTTACCTTTGTCGAAAGGATTTCCGGTCGTTTCAAAGAGCCCGAAGTCTTTAAACTCATCCAAGGAGCCCACGCTATCCAGGCCATTGTTGAAAAATTTTCCACCCGTAAGTGTAACGCCTCCATGGCAGTGAAAGCATTGTGCATCAGGGAGGCTGTACTGCGCACCCTCATCGAAAAACATCAGTTTGCCGTCAATTTCTTCTTCATCCAGGGCATCAAAATTTCCGCCGATAAAATCATCGTACCTTGACTTGCCACTGCTGACGAGAATACGCTCGAATTGAGCCATGGCTTTTGCAGCCAATTCTTGGGTGATTTCAGCCCGATCGTTGATGCCAAATGCTTTTCGGAAAAGCGCGGGGTAAGTAGGGTGTTTTTTGAGTTTTTCTACCACATTGACCCAGGTATTGTGCATTTCAATCGGGTCTTCCACTGGAATCAGAGCCTGGTCTTCGAGCGTTTTAGCCCTACCGTCCCAGAAATAACCATCCGTAACATAAGCCAAATTGAGCAACGCCATCGAGCTGCGTCGTCCGGAAATTTGGTCAATCCCCGTCGAAACCGCCTTGTTGTCCGTAAAACTTCCCGCTGGCAAATGGCAGGTTGAACAGGACATCGTGCTATCTGCAGAAAGAATTGGGTCGTAAAACAGACGACGGCCTAATTGCACCCCATCCTTAGTCATTGGATTGTTGGCTGGAATGGGTATTTCAGGAAAATAAGCCGGCTTCAAGATGGTATAGGCTTGAGGCAGGTATGGGGTGTCTTCTAAATCGCCCAATTTTGTGGGCGGCGGATCCTCCTTGTTGCAGGCTACCGCGAAAGTGAAAGCCACCAGCAGGATAATGGCCATCCAAAGGATATTTTTACGGAACAACTTTTTCATAGGGTATAGATTATTGTTCTACGGTAGTTGCACGGCCAAAATTAGCCGTCAGGGCTTGTGCTACAGTAACGTCACTGACGCTATTGGACGTAGCTGGATGTGCGGCTATATCGTACAAGGTTCCATCGGCGAGCGTGAGCAATTTCTTCATGTCGAAGCTGATTCGAGCACCCGCTTCCCCTTCGTGAACGTGAATGGCTTGCGCAAATTCAAAGGTTTTATACACGGCATCTGAACCGCAGTGATAGGCGAGGGAAAGATTCTTGGAACCATCGTTTTCAGGATCAGCTTTGCCATCGAGGGTGGAGAAAATGTAGCTGCTCCATCCTGACCAGTAATCATTTTCGATAGCGAGCGGGTGACCAGCCGGAAAACTTGAAGGTCGTTTTCCATTCAACGAGGGTTTCACGCCATAGCCAATGCGAATTCCCGTGTATTCCCCTTCCGGCACATTTTTAAAGGTGATGGTTGGCGTTGCAGATACCGCGTTTGTGGGGGTAAAATCAAGGTATTCGATTTCAGAGAGGACAATTTCTTTATCCCCATTCAGCAGCGTAATGTCGGAAAGATACATGCGACAGGCTTCTACAAACATCGGAATGTTACCGAATTGATAGTCCTTGTTTTTTTCCAGTTGCACACCATCAAAAGTGGCTTTACACGTAATGTCAAAATTGACACCGGTGAGTTCCGTACCCTGATCGCCACAAGCGGGCAAAAGCGCGAAAGAAAGCAGTATGAGTAGCAGTGTGGTATTTTTCATGGTAGTATTTTTTTAGACCTGTGTCTATTGTGAAACGCTAAAAGTAAGGGGTAAGTTTTCTATGATCTTGTTTTTCCATGCTACAATGTCGTGCATTGACCAATTTACACCTTCGAACATTTTCTTGTAATCCACTTTCAACACCAAGGGGAAGTTGTAGCCCGTGAGATGTATAAACTGACCAGTAGCCACAATAACTGGTTGCCCCAAATCAGCCTGTAAAAATCGAAGGGTATCTGCTGCTGTGGAAGCCATCGAATCGCGCACTACCACAACCTGAAGGAAGGTAAACCCAGCAGATTGACCACGCCAAAGACTGTCTGGTTGAGCGGCGAGCGGATGATTTACAGGTGTCTTGGTCGGAATAATTTTTTGTGCAGCATTCGATAGACCAAAGCGAAAATTCACCTCCTCAAAATTGCCATCCTGCCGGAAGGTGCCCACGGAATAATCCACTGGCGTGCGTCGCACCAGTTGAAAATCGTTGGTAAACAATTGACTGGAAGTATCGCTACCCAGAAAGGTATTTAGCGTAAGGGTGTCGCTCACCGAAAAGGCTTCTCCGTTCTGAAACAGTTGAAAATCAGAAAGATAGAAGACTACACTTTTGATTCGAAACAGCTGACCATTCGAGGCTGGATAGAGTAAATCGTTGCGAAAAAGCATCGTATCGAACACCTGATTCACAGTCAATATTAGACTTGGGTATACGCAGCAGCAATCCTTATCGACGCCTGCGTCAAAATTTGTGGCCGCGATATCCAAACAGCCTTCTCTTGGCTCGAAACACGCCGGGAAACAAGTAGAAAGTAACACGCAGCAGAGATCGGAAGAGCGTCG
>JBBQLD010000041.1:0-18154 GCA_038327555.1 Chitinophagales bacterium | reverse complement strand
AAAATTTAAAATTTGAACGTGCCGCCGTCATCTTCACGCGCATCCCGAACTTTCTTTTGAAGAAATCGAAACCGGCAAATTCGTGGCCGCCCAATTGTCCGCCCTCGGCATCGAGCACCAGCACGGTGTGGCAGAAAATGGCGTAGTAGCCCTGATAAAAGGCAAAAATCCCCGAAAACGAACCATTGCCCTCCGTGCCGACATGGACGCGCTGCCCATCCAGGAAGCCAACAACGTGCCCTACAAATCTCAAAATGAAGGCGTTATGCACGCTTGCGGCCACGACGTGCATACCTCCTCTCTGCTCGGAACGGCCAGAATTTTGAACGAACTGCGCGGCGAATTTGAAGGCACCATAAAGTGCATTTTTCAGCCCGGAGAAGAAAAACTCCCCGGCGGCGCAAGCCTCATGATCAAAGCAGGCGTCCTCGAAAACCCGCGCCCAACCAGTATTTTCGGTCAGCACGTCCACCCTCCGCTCCCTGCCGGAATGATCGGTCTCAAACCCGGTATCTATATGGCTTCTGCCGACGAAATCTACGTCACCGTAAAAGGTCGGGGTGGCCACGGCGCCATGCCGCAGGAGTGTGTGGACCCTGTGGTGATTACCGCACAAATCATCGTTGCGCTCCAGCAAGTGGTGAGCCGATACGCCGATCCCGCTGTGCCGACCGTGCTAACTTTTGGGAAAATAAATTCCACGGGCGGGGCTACCAATATTATCCCCAATGAAGTAAAACTCGTCGGCACCTTCCGCACCATGCACGAAAAATGGCGGGCAGAAGCCCACAAACGCATGAAAAAAATAGCGGAAAGCATTGCCAAGGGCTACGGCGCAGCCTGCGTTTTTGAGATTATGAAAGGTTACCCGGTGCTCTACAATCACGAAGAACTGACCAAGCGCACCAAATCCTGGGCCGTCGAATTTTTAGGGAAAAGTAATGTAGTGGACTTGCCCTTGCGCATGACCGCTGAGGACTTTGCCTATTTTTCGCAAGCCATGCCGGCGTGTTTTTACAGGCTTGGAACGGGGAATCCTGAGCGCGGCATTACTTCACCGATTCACACGGAGACTTTTGATATTGATGAGGCTGCGCTTGAAACGGGGATGGGACTGATGGCTTGGCTGGCGGTGAAGGAGTTGGGAGGGTAAGGTGCTGTTATCTATTATTTCCCCAGTGCCGATTTCCGCAGTTTCTGCAGAAACGGCGAAGCAAAAATGAACGACTGAAGATTCTCATTTTCGCTGGCCAGCACCTGCTCTTTGGTGCCGCTCCATTCCAATCTGCCTTCGTGAAGGAAACAGATATTGTCGCCAATTTCCATCACCGAGTTCATGTCGTGCGTATTGATGACCGTCGTGATGTTGTTCTCCTCGGTGATGCTGCTGATGAGCTCATCTATCATGATGGCCGTCTTTGGGTCTAGGCCGGAGTTGGGTTCATCACAAAAAAGATATTTTGGATTGAGCACGATGGCGCGGGCGATGCCGACGCGCTTTTGCATACCACCCGAAAGTTCGGAAGGGTACTTTCTGTTGTTGCCACCCAGATTCACCCGTTCAAGACAATAGTTGACGCGCTCCACTTTTTCCTTGAGCGTCATGGGGGTAAACATATCGAGTGGGAAGCGGATATTTTCCTCAACCGTGAGCGAATCAAACAGCGCCGAACCCTGAAAAAGCATCCCGATTTTCATACGGATGGCACGCATCCCTTCCTTGTTGAGCGCAGTAAAGTTCACGTCATCATACCAGATGATGCCGCTGGTAGGCACATTGAGGCCAACCAGTATTTTGAGCAGCACGGTTTTGCCCGCTCCTGAACGCCCGATGATGAGGTTGTTTTTTCCTGCTTCAAACAGGAAGTCAATGCCTTTCAGCACGGGCTGATCCCCATAAGTTTTGACTATTTTCTCTGCGCGAATCATTGATAATCAGAAGGTTTTAATCAATTTCGGCGGCAAGTTACGCAAACGGTTTGCAGCAGTAAAAATAAAAGAGTTGCTGCCTTACGGGTACATTACCACTCCGCCTGGGCTTCATCTATGTCCTCCCGGTAAATCCGATCCTCTGGATTATCGTAGGTGTCCTTTCTGTGGCGACCGGCTTCATAAAGTTTTTTGGCCAAAGCAAGATTTTCCAGCATTTGCGGGCGCTGATCGGTTTGTTTGTAGGCCAAGGCCAAGTAATAATAGGTTTCAGCAAAATCGGCAGAAAGGGATCTTTGTTTTTCTAAAATAGGTATCGCTTCGCCCGGTTTCCCGGTTTCAATTTTTAGCACGGCAAGGTGCAGGTAATCGTAATAGCCCGGCTCGTAACCGGATGTTGACAATTGCGTTTCGATGGTTTGGATGGCCTTTTCTTTTTGTCCCAATCCCTTGTAAAATAAGGCTTTGGCAATTACCAGATGATAATCTCCATTGACGGAGTAGCCGATATTGGGTTGTTTGATCTTCTCCAATGCTTCTATATCCGCCAGTGCGCCAGCGTAATCTCGCAAGAACTGATAGCGACACCAGCCTCGGTAACCGAGATGTTCTTTGGGGTTTATGGCCACGGCCTTGTCCATCCAAAAGCGCCAGCTCACGAAATCGCCGCGTTTCAAATATGGCACGGCTTTTTCCATGTAAGCCATGTCAAAGAAGGGACAAATGGCAATCACACTGTCGTACAACATTTGTGAGAAGCGGCTTCCTTGTCGCGTGTGGTTGGCAGTCTCATAAATTTGGCAGGCGCGAAAACACACTGTATCGCCCGCCCATTTGTAAACGTTGCAATTCATTTGGGCATGAATGGGTTGTATTTGTAAGAAAAACAACAGCGTCAGGTACCGGATTTTCATGGCGTGATCTGTGTAATTTCACCCTGAACGATGGTGAACGTTAGGTACTGGTAGTAGTCGTAGGGGATATTTTCATTTTTTCCGGGCAGCCAGCCGCTCATTTGTTTGGTGAGCCGAAGCAGTTGAGCGGAAAGTGCATCGTGAAATTTTTTAGGCTGGTAATCTGGGTTCATTTCCATAATTCGGAAACGCCCGGTTTGCCCGTTACAGTTCACCACAAAACGAATGGTGAGGTAGCCGTTTTCTTGGGCAAAAGTCTTTTCTTTTTTAAAATTCTGTTTGAAATAGCGTATTATAGCAGGCTTCTCTCCTTCAAAACCGCTTTGAACGGAATAATATTGCGGGATATTGGATTCGCGGCAAGCCCGAAAAGTGGAGTCGTCGAGCATGGGATCGGTATTGATATCACCGACATTGTTGGGGTAATTGGAGCCAGGTGCGCGGGTGTTTTTCGCAGGTTTGCAGGCCGAAAACAGCGTCATAAAAATTAGAATGATCCAAGGAATTCTCATGGGCAAAGTTTGAGATGACAAGGACACAAACTTGGCAGAGAATGCGGGTCAGGAACCTAAGGTTTTGAAAGGGGTTAACAGGATTCCATGTAGTAAATCCTATCTCCCTACATTTGAGCAAAATTTCCAGCTATGTCACCCCCGAAACACTCTATCACCAGATTGGCTCTGAACTTCCAGAGGCCACCGAAAGCAAATTGACAAGCTTCTCCCCCAGTTCATAATTTATAGTTCCTGTTCCAGAAACCGTGGTTTTCAACTCCCTCACTTTCCTGCTTTTCATTGTCTTATTTTTCCCAATCTACTTTGGTACGAAGGGACGGGCAAGAACCTGGGTTTGCCTGCTGGCGAGTTATCTTTTTTATGGCTGGTGGGATTGGAGATTTCTTTCCCTCATTGTATTTTCGACGGTGATGGACTGGTGGTTTGGCCTGTGGATCAGTTACTTAGATAGGCCCTCCGAGATGCGTGAACGCTGGAAAAACGGGAGTCAGGTGCTCCAGTTTTTTGGCCGCAAAACGGAATGGGCTGCCTCCTGGGGCATGGAACGTAAAGCCGTGTTGGTGTTCAGCATGGTGATGAACCTGGGCTTTCTGGGCTTCTTCAAGTACTTCGGTTTTTTTGCAGACAATCTGGCTACGCTGATCACCTCGCTGGGCATGACGCCTTCCTGGACGACCCTGAATATCATCCTCCCGGTGGGCATTTCGTTTTACACGTTCCAGAGCATGTCGTACACCATTGATGTGTACCGCCGCGAGATCGAGTGGGAGCCTTCTCTGCTGAAATTTGCCACGTTTATTGCACTGTTTCCACAACTTGTGGCTGGGCCCATTGTACGAGCGGCAGATTTTTTGTTCCAAATGAAGGAGGACAAAAAATTTGAATGGCGGGCCTGGCATTCAGGTATGGGTCGGGTACTGTGGGGCTTTTTCAAAAAAATTGCCATCGCAGATTCTCTGGCGCCCTTTGTAGATCAGTGCTTTCAATCACCCGAGACTTTTGGCTCGATGCACTTGCTCATCGGGGTAATTTTTTACTCGTTCCAGATTTATTGCGACTTTTCGGGTTACTCCGACATTGCCATCGGCTTGGCCCGGATGATGGGTTATCATTTTCCGGAAAACTTCCGAACGCCCTATTTCTCGCGCAGTTTCAGCGAATTCTGGACACGCTGGCACATTTCACTTTCTTCCTGGCTGCGCGATTATCTCTACATCCCACTCGGCGGGAACCGGGGTGGCAAATTTGCTACCTATAAAAACAACATGCTCACCATGCTGCTCGGCGGGCTCTGGCACGGGGCGAATTGGGCCTTTGTGTTCTGGGGATTTTTGCACGGATTGTTCCTCATTGGGCAGCGGGCAGTCGCACCATTGTGGCGGCGCGTGGTGCGGGTGTTTCGATTGCCTGGCTTCGTTTCGGGTGGCGCGGAAATGGCGATGGTGTATACGCTCACACTTCTGGCCTGGGTTTATTTTCGCAGCGGCAGCATCGGCCTGGCGGGAGGAGATAGTTTTGCAACAGCCAATGCGGTGTTGGGAGGAATTGGATCCGGGGAAGGATTTTCTTTTGCTGCTGTGATCAATAAATTTCAGGTAATCAAAGGCGTATTGCTCATCGGAATCTTGCTTGCCGTCGAAGTCTCGAATTTCCGATTCAAGTGGAATGAGCGTCAGCTTGAACGGCCTGTGTTGCGGCTGGTGCTGTTTGCGTCGGCCTTGTGGTTGATTGCGTTTTTCGGGAGTTTTGGAGCGAATGCGTTTATTTATTTTCAGTTTTGATCAGCATTCAAGCATTTTTGAATGCGCAGAATGTTTGATTTATTCAATGCGTTCTAATACATTTGTTGAGGGGTTGGGAGGTTTGTAAAAATGCGAGTTGGGCGGAAATGCTAGCTGAACCATTCAACTTGGGGTAGAAAAACTTGTTTTGACATGAAAAAGTAAATATTCATTAGTCTGCCATGACAAATCTCGTAACTTTGCGATTATGTTTTATAGACGAAAAATTATATTAGCACTATTGCAAGCATTTGAAGGAAATTTGCCAAAAATATCCTTACAAAAGTTGCTATTTTTGTTTGCCAGCAGACAAGCTAAACGAGATTATGATTTCGTGCCCTATAAGTATGGTTGCTATTCTTTTTCTGCAAATGCTGATTTAACAGCGATGGTTGGGCATGGGCAATTATCAGAAGATAAACATAATTTCACAAAAATTGACACATCTGACTATTTTAACAAATTAAATGAAAAGGATAAAAATATTCTTATCGAAATTAAAAAATCTTATGGCAAGTTAGATACTAAATCATTAATCAAATTGACTTATTTGAATTATCAGTATTATGCAATCAATAGCATTATAACAAAGGAGATTTTGACAACAGAACAATATAATAAAATTTTGCTTGCAAAGCCAACTAACGACAAAACAACACTATACACAATTGGTTATGAAGGTATTTCTTTGGAAGAATATTTAAACAGGTTGATTAAAAATGATGTTAAAGTGTTAGTTGATGTAAGAAATAATGCACTAAGTATGAAATTTGGATTTTCAAAAACACAATTAAAAAATTTTTGTGCAAGTTTAAATATTGAATATTTGCATATACCAGAAGTTGGCATTCAATCTGACCAAAGGCAAGAATTAAAGACTCAAACGGATTATGATAATCTTTTTGAAGTATATAAAACTCAAAACCTTAAAAAGACAATTAGCCAACAAGAGCAAATATTAAATTTACTTAAAGATAAAAAACGAATCGCCTTAACTTGTTTTGAAGCAAATATATGTCAATGCCACAGAAAACATTTAGCAGAAGCTATAATAGAACTGCCTGAATGGAAATATGAATTAAAACACATTTAATTATGTCTTTGACAAAAATTTTAATTGCTGTAAAAACTTACCCTACTTTGTCAAATAAGTATGATGAACTTGTATGCACAGCAGGTTTTCTTGAAGATGGAAGTTGGATAAGAGTTTATCCGATCCCTTTTCGCAAACTTGAATATGACAAACAATACAGTAAATATGATTGGGTTGAAATAGACATCGAAAAGAACACTTCTGATTTTCGTTTGGAAAGTTACAAGCCAAAATCAATAGAAACAGGATTCAAGATTATTGACCATTTGAACACGGAAGATTGTTGGAAACGCAGGAAAGAATTTGCTCTAAAAAACGTTCATACCAACATGAGCGAGTTAATTGCTTTGGCAAAAGACGAAACAAAATATATATCATTAGCGGTTTTCAAACCGAAGGAGATTTTAGATTTCAAAATAGAAAAAGTTGAAAGAGAATGGGATAAGAAAAAGCTCGACAGTTTAAAGGCAAGAGCTCAGCAATTAGACCTATTCAAAAATTCAGAAAATCCATTTGAAGTTGTGAATAAACTACCCTACAAGTTTTCGTACAAATTCACAAGCAATGATGGAATCGAAAGAACTCTCATGATTGAAGATTGGGAAATAGGTGCATTATATTGGAACAGTTTGAAAAGACACGAAGGAAATGAAGCAAAAGCCTGTGAAGATGTCAAGAAAAAATATTTTGACGACTTTGTTAAAACGAAAGACTTGTACTTATTTTTAGGTACTACACGAGAATTTCATTTGATTGCACCAAATCCATTTGTAATCATTGGGACATTTCACCCAAAGAAAATTACTCAAACATCTCTGTTTTGACACCGTAAATCAACACCAAAAAAGCACATCAGGCAACTTGACATTGCCAATAGTAGGGCTGACGGAAGTTATTGGCAATGTCAAGTTTCAAATGCCCTACCATCGCTAAACCCCCAAACCGTTGGGCGTATTTTTATCAACACTCAAAATTCAATTGACTTTACGGACAAAGGATAAAAATAGCCCTTTCTGTGTTCAGAATTCAAATCTTTTACAATGATGAAACATCTTGTAGCTTTCATGTTTTTGGCACACACCCATATTTCGGCTCAAACACAGGGCATGATGATTCGTTTGTCAGAAATAGAAATTGATTCAAGTTATAGCCATCGCAAAGTAGTTATGAAAAAACAGACCATTTTTTCATAACTACTTTGCGATGGCTGTAGCATTTAAAAATGAATACCAACAGAAAATTAATTCTCTACATAGGGTGTTGGGACAAGACTTTTTCAAGACGATAGACCAGAACAAAAACTGAAACTCGTAACCGTAAAATCATACGATGCTGGACTAACCCAACTACATTACAAACGTGCAGACCATAAAAGGTGACCTGATTTCGCAAGTGTTTTAATACGCCCATGTTAATCGCCATTGCATACGCAACCCTGCTAATCCTCTACCGCTGGGGTTGGCGTTCCATGCCGGAAGCTGAATTGCCCCAAGGTTTTGAGTCAAAAACCTCCATCACCGTACTGATTCCTGCCCGCAACGAAGCAGGCAACATCGGAGCTTGCATTCAATCTATTTTGAATGGAAATTATCCGCAAAACCTATTGAAAATCATTGTGTTAGACGATTTTTCAACGGACAAAACGGTGGAGATCGTGCACCAATTTCCCGAAAGTTCTATCTCAAAAAAATCGGGATCTGGAAGTTCAATCTCCTGCATTCAACTCGCCGACCACTTCCCACCCGAAGCCAGATACACCCCTAATAAAAAGAAAGCCATCGAACTTGGCGTAGCCCAAGCAACCGGCGAGATTATCGCAACCACGGATGCGGACTGTATGGCCCCGAAAGACTGGCTGCTGTTTATAGCCGCTGCTTTTGAAAATCCCAAGACCAAAATTGTTTGCGCCCCAGTCCTTTTTCATCGAGAGAAAAATCTGCTCCAAAAGTTTCAATCGCTCGATTTTTTAGGGCTTATGGGCATTACAGGAGCGGGTTATCAAATGGGGTGGTACTCCATGGCCAATGGTGCAAATCTCGCTTATCGAAAACAGATTTTTGGAGACGTGGAGGGTTACTCCGGCAACGAGCACCTTGCTTCGGGCGACGACATGTTTCTGGTGCAAAAAGTGGCCGCGCGATGGCCCGACAGCGTGGCGTTTCTCAAAAGCCCTGAAGCGACCGTATTGACCGAAGCAGCGCCAAATTGGCGGGCATTCTGGCAACAACGCCTGCGATGGGGCACAAAAAATGCTGCGCTGCCGAGTTGGGCACTCCGCTTGTCCTTGCTGACGGTTTTCCTTTTTTGCTGGAGTATCTGGATCAATCTTGTATTGGCGCTGATCTATGCAGTAGTTGACGTCCCCGCCAACTATGGCTGGACTTTCCTTTTTCAAATCACAATCAAGGCGCTTTTTGATTACTTTTTTCTTTCAGAAATGGGTCGCTTTTTCGATCGGAAAGATGGGTTGCGCTGGTTCTGGCCTTCGTTTCTTTTGCACACAGGGTACATTCCGCTCCTCGGTACCGCCAGCATTTTTTTAAAAAATTACGAATGGAAGGGAAGAAGCGCTCATTAAGAACGCGGCATCAATAACTTAGTTATTTGATGCCACCCTTTGTTCCATCATACGGCCCCTGTTTTTCTTTAAATAGCCCCACTATTCGCAGAAAAATAGTGTTGTCTGATGAAAAAATGGTTGACCCAAAATGACTAAGTTATTGATGCCGCGTTCCTTATCAATATCCGCCTGCCGCATCATCTCCCCGCGAATCAGCCACACCCTGCCACTTTCCATTGGGCAAGCGCAGAATTGCTTCCATTCTGCCAATGGCTTCCCGGTAAATAATTCTGTGACCCATTTTCTCCAGTTTAGTCTGGATTTCTTCAGAAAAGCAGCCTTCTTCTGCGGTAATTTGATTGGGTTTCCATTGGTGGTGGAATCTCTTGCCTTGAACAGCTTCAGGCAATGTTTGACCAAATTCAGCAACATTAACAATAACCTGGAATACAGTAGTTGGAATCATGGTTCCCCCAGGAGTGCCCAGAATCAACCAATTTTTTCCTCCTTTGGTTACTATAGTTGGAGTCATGCTACTCAGCGGGCGTTTATTGGGTGCAATTGCATTGGCTTTACCTCCTACCGCACCGTAGAGATTCGGTGCCCCTGGCTTTGCGCTAAAGTCGTCCATCTCATTGTTGAGAATAAAGCCTGCCCCGCCTACAACCGTGCGAGAGCCGTAACTATCATTCAAGGTAGTGGTCACTGACACGGCATTGCCCTCTCGATCTACCACAGAAAAGTGGGTAGTTTCCTCACTTTCTTTGATTCTTCCAGCCCAATTGTCCCAATTACTAGTTACGGTATCTGCACGAAAATTAGCCATTCTTGATTTGATATAAGCCGAATCTGTAAGCGTTTTAATGGGCACTTTAAAAAAGTCAGGATCACCCATGTGCTCGGCGCGGTCAGCAAACGCTCGGCGCTCGGCTTCCGCCATTAAGTGTACTGCTGCTACAGAATGAAAACCGTACTCTTTCAAGGGATAATTGCTGACCATCCCTAAAAGTTGGCGCAAAATAATCCCTCCACTACTCGGTGGTGGCATGGTAATGATATGCAGGTCTTTCCAATCGAACTCAAGTGGTGTACGCCAAACACTTTTGTACGCCTTGAGATCTTCCAAGGTAATAAGCCCCCCCTTTTTCTCCATTTCCTTGAGGATAAGTGCCGCTGTTGCGCCGCTGTAAAAACCATCGCGGCCATCACCGGCAATACGACGGAGGGTTTGCGCAAGGTCTTTTTGTATGAGCCAATCACCCGCAGTCCAGCCTTGCACCTTTACAAAAGCCGGGCTCAAACTGCAATTTCGAGCAAAGGTGAGTTTTTCAGCATTCAGATTTTCAGCTTCAGCAGCCGTAATTTGAAAACCTTTATCTGCTAATTCAATGGAAGGCGTGACGACCTGACCCCAGGTTAGACGGCCATGGTAGAATTGAGCTTGCCACATTCCGTCAACCGTTCCTGGAACGCCACAAGCCAAAGCTCCATAACGACTTTTATTGGCCAACACATTACCTGCGGAATCGAGGTACATTTTCTCAGCTGCGGCGGCCGGGGCTTTTTCCCGGTAATCCAGGGCAAGTATTTTTTTACCTTTTGCATCCCGATAGATCATAAAACCACCACCACCAATGTTGCCTGCCTGTGGATATACCACGGCTAAGGCAAACTGGATCGCTACGGCAGCGTCGATTGCATTTCCACCTTTTTTTAAAATTTCCAAACCAACTTTAGTGGCCAATGGATGGGCTGAAACAATCATTGCAGTATCGCCAACAGCTTCTTTTTCAATTATATAAGGGAATGGAACCAGTTGTGCGGAGCTAAAAAATGGAGCAAAGAGAAATGCTACCTGTAAGTAAAACGTTATTTTTTTCATGTAAAATATTAATTGAAACTAAGGGCAAATGTAAGTCGGGGTAGCGCATGAAAAAATCCGAATTTGGTGGGCAATCCCAAACTGGTCGCTAGAGAGGCTTTTCGAAGATGGGCAAAAAAAAACAGGGCACTAACTGAAGAATCAGCAGCACCCTGTATAACCCCAAAAAACCAAATGAAAACTTCTTAAAAAAACACCTGAGTGGTGAAGAATTGCAATTGTTAGCTTAAAGCGAGTCTTATATAACCCGTCTTAATAGGTCAAAGATACGGGGGTGTTTTATACTAAACAAGTGCTAGCACAATTTTTTTTTCATTTATCATCACCGCATAAATTGCACGTAAAATCTACAACAAAATATGGCTAAAATTTTAATGTTGGGGAATACATTTCATGCTTTTTCGTCATTTAGGCATGCAGACTTTGAAAAAATATTTTTCTTCTTACGGAAAGGGTAAATAATAACTTGTGGCTTTCATCCAATTTCTTTCCGCCCATCTGCCTATTTTTTTGATTAAAAAGTCCCGAAATTCGCACAAAAAAATAGCTTTCTGAACAAAAAGTAATCTACCTGAAAGCCACAAGTTATTATTTACGCGTTCCTAAGTATCAATAGTGCAGTATTCAGCAAAAATCACAAACATTTGCCCCCAGATCATGACAGCAAAAAACATATTTCAAATAGCGCTTGGCCCATTAGGCTGCCTTTGCCTCCTGCTTCAAGCTTCTTGCAGTGGCGATAATGAAGTGATCGTGCAGGAGAAGGTGGCCGAGCGCGTTATGGTTTTTAAAGCCAAAAAAAGAGCCGAATGCCTTGAAACCCTCCTGCAAACTGCGGAACACATGGTGGATTCTTTGCTTTTAACAGAAGCTCAAAATGCACTCAACGACTCTCTTGCCCGTCTCCGTCCAGGTCGACCTTTTCAGCCAGCAGCAATCTTACCTATTGATTCGTTGACTGTAAAGCCCATATTTGAGCGTATCCGGCCTAGTTCAGGGACTGGTGGGGGATGATTGGTTGGTTTGGTTATTTGGCTTGTTTGGTTATTTGGTTATTTGTTGACCGGCAAACCAATCACCAGTAAACTAATCAACTAGTGGCAGGCTTTCTGCATTAGCTTTTGCAAGCCTTGCTACGGGATACATTCTGTGTGTGGGCTCATACCACGGCGATTTGCGATAGACCCAGTCAAGCTGCATCGCACTATCCGCTGCAAATTCAGGCTCAGCTTTGCGTTTGGCTTCAAGCTCGGCTTTGACCGAGGGATTTTCTTTCAAAAATTGGGCCGCCAAATCTTCAAATACATAGGCTGAGAAATATTCTTTCTGCATCAA
Source organism: Chitinophagales bacterium (assembly GCA_038327555.1). Taxonomy (GTDB): domain Bacteria; phylum Bacteroidota; class Bacteroidia; order Chitinophagales; family Saprospiraceae; genus M3007. The sequence goes on along the minus strand of JBBQLD010000041.1, from coordinate 6,145 downwards.
AATGGGTTCGAAAAAATTCCACGCAAACCAAGAATCTGGTGCGTTGGGTTCCAAAGTCTCCAGCAGATAGCGGTTGGCATTTTGATTGGCAAACACCACAAAATCGCCTTTGCTAAACTTCCGTTTTAGCGTCTTTTTCTCCATGGTAACCCCACTATGGTAATAATGCCCTTCCCAGGCATTGCGCGTTTTGAAATCCTGGATGAAATAGGTTTCCGTTTCCAACTCCACAGCTTCTGAGAGTTTTTTCATTTTCACCCCATTGATTTTCAATCGCTCAATCACATTTTCCCAGGCTTGTGGGATAATATACGCGGCGGGCTTATCCACTGTCACCGATGGATTGAAGTAATTATAGTAAGGGATTTGCTTCTGGTACGGCTCGTTTCGGTCATACCAAAGTCGAGGGAGGCCACTTACATCGGATGGTTTGTATTTTGCCGTATAACCTTTGAACGTAATGAAGTCCTGCTTCTTTTGATCCATCGCAAAATCTAACGCGAACGTCTGCTTAGTTCGGGTGGTTTCCCAAGCTTTGGCGCGAGCATCGCGAATTTCAGGAATATGGCGTGACATGAATTGCACCACTACATCCATGAAGTGATAGGTGCTCCACAGGCGATCTTTAAACGGTTTTAGCATGTGGGTCTCGGGCATGAATCCGATGGTGTTCCAGAGCGCTGCATAGCCGGTGGAATACCGACCATAGTCACAAAAGCCAACGATACCGGAGTCTGGCGTTTCTTTGGGAGAGTCTACGTAAGGTATCATCTCCCACTTTCGTCCAGCCATATCGGCGTAAAGTTCGGGCAACATGGTTTGTTCCAAAAACTGACCAAGTGGTGCCTCTAACTTATTATGCTGGGTAGCAATTAGGGTCATCGTATATTGATAATCAGCCCCATTGCTCGTGTGGTTGTCCACAAATATATCGGGCAACCAGGTGCTGAAGATCTCGTTGAAGGTTCGGGCGTTGCGTGAATCACATTTTAAGAAATCACGGTTGAGGTCGTAATTTCTGGCATTCCCACGAAAGCCATAAGCCTCGGGGCCATCTTGGTTGGCTCGGGAAAAAGCGCCCCGGTTTAGGCAGCCATCCACATTGTACACTGGAATAATAACCAGCACCAAATGTTCCAGGGCTTTTTGCAACTCAGGCTTTTCTAAATAATCGCGCAACAGCAAGATAGTCGCGTCAATTCCTTCTGGTTCTCCAGGGTGAATACCGTTATTAATCAGCAAAATACGTTTGCCAGACTTACGAATTTGCTCGGGATCAAACTCCCCACTCGTATTTAAAACGGCTAAATGAAGCGGTTCTCCACTGTCGGTGCTGCCGACCTTTGTCAATTTGAAAGACCCTGGATGAGCTGCCGCCATTTTTTCATAGCAGGCGATGGCTTCTTGGTAGGTAAGGGTCTGGTTATCGTTCGACTCGAACGGGATGCTGAAATGAGCCATTTTAGAGGATTGGTTGAAGTGTCGGGTGCAGGCAGCAAAGCAAAGTATGGCCAGCAACAGCGATAGTTTTTTCATGGTTGAAATATGGCCGCTAAGGTAGCGCAAGGGCAAACAAAAAGCGGTGTCACGACGTAAGAACGTGATACCGCTTCCAGGAACAGCCGATTAACAACTTGCTCCTTTTTACTTTAAGGAACGAGTAAGTAATAACTTGTTCTTAAACTCATTTCTGCACCCGAACTTCTACGATTTCCACCCTTCGTTCCCGGGCCGCATCTGGGTGATAGATTGAATTGCGTTCATCCGCGAGCTTATCGCTTACACTGGCACTAGCGGTGGTTTCGCCAAAACTTGTTTCGGTAATTTTCAACTTTCCAGCCCGAAGAAAAGGTTGTAATACGCCTTCTAACCAGGTTTCAAAATGATTTCGGACACTGTTTATCCGGCGCTTACCAAGATTCAAGTTATAATCACTTTCGGCCCGAGGACTAGTGAAGCCTTTTACAAAGACTTCAATGGTTTCACCTCCTTCCAAGTGGCTGAGGAGTATTTCAGAAAGTTGGCCCAACCGATCATACCCCTGCCTTATTTCGTTTTCAAAAAAATTATCCACCGACTGTTCTGCCCCCTCCGCTTTAGCTCCATCAATATGGCCTGCAAAGCGCTCACGATATTCACTTTGTCGGTCGAGATAAAGCAGGGCAGTTTCTTCGTAAGACTTTTTGGTTACGGTGCGACGGGTGCGTTTATCTGGCTCATCATTGTCAAAATAGAGTGGCATGCCATTAAAATCCGCTAATTTAGGTAGTTCGACGGGCGGGAGCTTGGGCAGCGTCGGGGGTAGGCCAGGGGTCTTTTCAGCAAAGGTTGGAAGGGTATCCAAGGGTGGAGGAACCTGCTCTTCTAATTCCGGTAGTTTGAAAGAAAAAATATCATGGCAGGCTGCCTTAGTTTTTGCATCCAGGTAAAACGATCCCGGACGGTTACTGCTCAAATAGCCATTTCTTCCGTCGGTTTTCAGGTGAAAATAAAGATCGTTATAACTTGTATTTAAGCCCGAACCCACGTTTTTGGGATCAGAAAACACGCCCTCTTTTTTATCAACAGCATAAATATCGTAGCCGCCTAATCCTGGCAGGCCATCGGAGCTGAAATATAGTTTTTGTGTCGGGAAGAAAAAGAAAGGGGTACCCTCATTTTCAGCAGTGTTCAACGCATCCGCATTTTTAGGTTGCTGAAATTCAGGCAAATACGCAATTTTTTTACCAGGCAGTGGCAGGTTACAAGCGCAAAAAAAGTTGGTATCAAGCGGCAATTGCCACAGGTCTAGTTTGCCCTTCCCTCCGGGACGATCGCTGGCAAACCATAAAACAGGGCCCTGTAAGGCTTTGTCGTACCCAACATTTGGCTGTGTAGTGGTGTAACCTGGCAGGTTGATGGGTTCTGGGAGCCTTATAGGGGGCAGCCAACGATTGCGACGATCAATGACCGTGAGCCACAGCTCGCAACGTTTGTCGAAGGCATTCAGGTCGCTACAGACCGTAAAAAATACATAGTGCCCATCCGGAGAAAAGGCAGTGTGCGCAATGTGAGCCGTGTCAGCCACAGGAAACCCATGCCCTGGCTCACGACCACGACCACTTTTTGAGGCGAGCATTACCTTGTGGAGCTTAGCTTTCTGCTTGCCATTATCGCTTTTTTTATCAAAGCGGTTAGAGGTGTAAAAAAGTGAATCACCTACAACGGTGGGGGCAAACTCATTCCACACACTGTTTATTTCCTTGCCCAGATGCTTGATTTCCACCCCAGTAGATATAGCCGCAATGGTTTTAGCCGTTTGACAAAATTCAATTTCAGTCTCTGCCTTTTGAAAAAACGAGGCCTCTGCCTTTTGTGGTTTTTCTGTTAAAAAATTTTCGAAATAGAAAATAGCCGCTTCGTAATCACCAAGGTTCTTTTTTACCTCAGCCATTCGAAAGTCTACAAGTGGGTGTTTCCCCTTTTGTTTGGGAGAGGTAGCGATTTTTTCATAGGAACGCTCTGCTTCCGGGAAGGACTGGTACATCCGGGAGCTCTCACCATATTTCCACCAAAGGGAGAAGTCCTCATCATGACGCTTCAATACATCGCCGTAATATTGGACGGCTGCGCCATAGTTTTTATCCCTAAATGCCTCATCTCCTGCACGTTCGTAGGAACGGAGCGATTGAGCAGAGAGGTTAAAATAAACCAAAAATGTTGCTGCGATTAAAAAGGCTTCTTTCATAGTAGTTCAATATTCAACCGGTGGGGAGGAGTAAATCAGGCCGAAGGGTATCGCCTAACGCACCAATTGATTTTTTTGGTTTGTACCATGGAATTTAAAAGCTGCTCAAAATGAAACGTTTTTGACTTCAAAAGTTTTGATAATCAATATTTTAGGATTAAAATAATGCTCCAATTTTTTTAAAACACTGGACAACATTTAACAACTTTTGTAACCGGAACTGGAACTACTCGCCAAACTACAGCAATTTCTATGCCGCCTCTCCCATCCGTAGCCTCATTGAAGGCTGAAGTATTCCAATCATAACTTATTCCTACAAGCCAATTGTTACGTTCCAGTTGTAGTGCGGGGATGATTGCATCGCCGAATCGAGTGGCCAAAGTTGCCCTTACAGCAGTCTCGTTGGCAAGCCCAGTGGTTAATATTTGGCGCAAACCAGCCCCTATAACCATTTCTTTTGCGCTTTTCATACTTTGTGCCGCAACAAATGCTACGATATCTGCTCGTTCCCCAATTTGATAAACACCCTCAGCAAAAATGGGAACGCGGATGGGGAGTTTTGCGTTGTCAATATCCCCCAAACTTACTACTGGTTTGTTGAGGTGGAAAGCTCCAATACCGAGCGTTGCCTTGTTTCTGGATGCTTCGGGTTGATAATGCCACAAAAAACCAGCAGAAAGCGTCGGTACGAAGCCCGAGGCGCGACCAAAAGGTTCTTTAGAGGGCAAATTAGGGTCGAAAAAGTCATTTGCCCATTGATTTCTAAATTTCAAATGGCTGATGTCTACCGTGCGTTGAATAGCTGCTAAACCAAAACCAATGGAAATTGTATTCGACTTTCCAAGGGCATGTGCAGCACTAAGATTCAAGCCAGCTTGCGCCCAGGAAAGATTCCCGTCACCAGCCTGATCATTCTGGAGCAAAAGACCCACTGATATTCGGCTCTTTTCTCGTTCAACGGCCTTCCAATCCGCTGATATTGAGTATGTTTCGTAAGATACTGGCACGCTTTGCCACTGGGAACGATAAAGCCCGGCCACCCGTACTTTACCCTGAAAAACGCCTGTTGCAGCAGGGGTTAGATGAGTTGGATTGAGGTAAAATTGAGAAAAATGTAAGTCCTGGGCGGCTACTGGCGTCAAACAAAATACAAACCCAAGAAGAGTGAACACGCGGGTGAGGAGCATATTTATTATCTGTTTGCCTGGATATGCGAAGGTAATACTGGAAGCTAAACCGAAGATAGTATTTTTGCCCCATGAAAATTGAAATTTGTGCCGTTAACCTCCAATCTGCCCTTGCAGCGCAGCGCGCAGGGGCACATAGAATTGAACTTTGTTCTGCCTTGGATGTAGGCGGGCTAACGCCGTCGCTTGGATTGATACGCGCAGCAGTCCGGGCTTTAGAAATTCCCGTTCATGTGCTGATTCGCCCGCGTGAGGGTGATTTTTGTTATACTGATCTTGAGTTAGCAATCATGCTAGACGATATTCAACTTTGCAAGGAAGCCGGTGCTGCGGGTGTGGTGGTAGGAGCCCTCAATGGAGCTGGACAACTTGATTTGCCCAAAATGAAGGCGATGAAAGCAGCGGCAGAAGGCTTGGAACTGACTTGTCACCGGGCATTCGATTACACCCAGGATGCTTCGATTGCGTTGGAGGAATTGATTAAAATGGGCTTTAGTCGTGTATTGAGTTCTGGACAATCTAATTCAGCATTTGAAGGCCGATTTTTGCTAAAAGCACTACTTCAACAAGCCAATGGACGAATTGATGTAATGCCAGGAGCAGGAATAAACGCCCAAAATATTCAGGCCATAACTGCCGTTTCCGGGGCAAAAAACGTTCATTTTACCGGGAAAAAGAAGGTGACTCCAAGTCGAGAAAGCGATATCCCAGGTCTTGAATCCTGGTATTGGGCAAGCGACGAACAAACCATCTCAGAGATTATCAATGCTTTACCCGCAGAAGCCTTGCCAGGCAGGGACTAAGGCGGGGATTTCATTCATAGTTCATACATCATAGTTCATACTTCATAGTTTATACTTCATAGATCATACTTAAAAAAGTGGATTCACTAACGCAGATCGTTTTAGGTGCAGCTTGCGGCGAGGTCGTAGCTGGCAAAAAAATTGGCAATCGGGCTATGCTTTGGGGCGCAGTTGGCGGCACCATTCCCGACCTCGATGTATTCGCCTCGTTTTTTATGGACGAAATTGCGAGTACGTCCTTTCATCGGGGATTTATGCATTCCTTTCTGTTTGCTGCGCTCGCGCCATGGGTATTGGCCAAACTCACCCTATGGTTTTTTGGTCCAAACGTATATACACGACCCGGGTACAAGGCCGGAGCTATGGTCATTTGGCTGATTTTTTATCTTGGTGCAGCTTTAGGTATCAATTTTATACCTGTTTTAATG
>JBBQLD010000040.1:0-18194 GCA_038327555.1 Chitinophagales bacterium | reverse complement strand
ATATCCTGTTTTTTAGCATCAATAGAGGCTTCAGGACTGCCATAACCAAAGTGATCCCCGGACCTTGTTTTCACCTCTACAAAAACTAGAATTCCCTCAGCTGTCCAGGCGATGATATCTACCTCAAAACGCCCGGAGCGCCAGTTGCGTTCAGCAATCCGCCAGCCTTGTTTTTCAAGAAATTCTGCCGCAGCATCCTCACCAAGTCTGCCGGTTTGGATATGTCTGGCTTTTTCCATGGCGTAAATTATTGGGTGGAGTTAACCATTTATTGAACCACTTCTCCAAACAGATCAAATTCTTCTGCCGAAGTAATTCGAACCGAAGCAAAATCACCCAAACGCACATAATTATTTTTGGCCAGCACAAGTACTTCATTGTCTACTTCTGGTGAATCTGCTTCTGTGCGACCGATAAAGTACTTGCCTTCTTTTCGGTCGAAGAGTGTGCGGAATACCTGCCCGACTTTTGCCTCGTTTTTGCGCAACGAAATTTCCTGCTGCACTTCCATGAGCCGCTGGGCACGCTCGGCTTTTACTTCTGCCGGGATATCGTCTGGCATGCCATAGGCTCGGGTACTTTCTTCATGGGAATATTGAAACACCCCAACGCGTTCGAATTCCTGTGCTCTGACAAAATCCAAAAGGCTTTCAAAATCAGCCTCGGTTTCACCAGGGTGACCAACAAGAAATGTTGTTCTAATGGCAATTCCGGGGACTTTTTGGCGAATTTTGATCAACAACTCCTCGGTTTCTGCTCGGGTAATTTGGCGGCGCATAGCTTCTAATACCGGATCACTGGCATGTTGCAGCGGAATATCCAGGTAGTTGCAAATTTCCTTCCGATCTGCAATTGCATCCAGAATTTCTAAAGGAAACTTACTGGGATAAGCATAGTGCAATCGAATCCATTCAATACCCTCCACGTCTGCTAATGCGTGAAGCAGCCTTGGAAGTTCGCGCGTTTTATAGATATCAAGTCCGTAGTAAGTCAATTCCTGGGCGATAAGCAAGAGTTCTTTAACCCCGCGTTTTGCTAGGTTTTTCGCTTCCATGACCAGCTCTTCCACGGGACGGCTTATATGCTTGCCGCGCATGAGCGGGATAGCACAGAAAGCACAGGTACGGTTGCAGCCTTCCGAAATTTTAAGATAGGCGTAATGCGGAAGTGTGGTGATCTGACGACTACCCAGCAATTCATGCTTGTAATCAGCCTCCAGTCTGGCCAGTAAGGCCGGCATTTCAAGCGTCCCGAAGAAAGCATCCACTTCCGGGATTTCGGCTTCCAGGTCTTCTTTGTATCGCTGCGACAGACAGCCTGTCACATAAAGCTTGTCGATTCCACCCTCGCGTTTGATATTCGCATATTCCACGATCGTATCGATGCTTTCCTTTTTTGCTACATCAATAAATCCGCAAGTATTGACAATCACCACATTGGCATCGCTTTCCTCCTTTTCGTGGGTCACTTCATAGTCATTGCCACGCAGCTGGGTAATGAGGTTTTCGCTGTCGACCAAATTCTTGGAACAGCCAAGGGTGATAACGTTTATCTTATCTGGTCTGAATGCTTTTGTCTTCATATATAATTGAGTCCCGGAAATCTATTCCAGAAAAAAGTGATCCTGATATTTTCCCGATAGCCACCAGAAAAAGTGTTCCAGCGGGCAAAAACGGGCGGCGAAGATCGGGAAATAATGTCGAAAAAGGCAGATAAGAACTTCGAGGTTTTTATTCCCCCAATAACCGAGTGCGTAAAAGCGAAGAAAACTTTCCCTCTCCAAAGCTGGCAGGATTCACCCGCCCCATCTTCGGAGCAGAACAAGCGTCTTTTGTAAGGTATATTTTTCCCTCCAAGCCCCAAACCAAAGCATCAAGTTTTTTTACCAAATCAAAGATCCCGGTGGTACGTGGAAAGTCCAAGGCCAGCGAGTAGCCCTGAATTGGAAAGGAATGAATGGCTTCAGACGGGCGTTCCCCATGGCGTTTCAGGACGGTCAAGAACGGAGTTTCCCCACTTTCTCGAATGGTTTCGAGCACTTGACGCAATCCCTTGAACGCGGTTTTTTCTGGAAGGCAAAACTGATATTGTACCAATCCTCGTCGTCCGTAAAACCGATTCCAGTTTAGCAGGGCATCTAGCGGGTAAAAATATTTATCAAGGGTAACGGCTTCCTCATTTGGGCGCTTTTTGTGGAAGAAAAAGAAATTGTGCGCCCGAATACTGAGTGGATTTAGGAGCCAGGAGGGTGCAAAAAATGGAATATTGCGTTTTGGAGCTTCTGAAAATTCGAGCGGTGTTCCCGTTTCGTTTTCCTGCTGATGCTCGGCGAAAAACACTATTCCCCGCCAATTAGTATGGGTACAATCCACCCAACCGGCAGCGTAGGGCCATGCCCGGTTTTCTTCAAATGCATTGAGCAAAGCTATCAGATCAGTGGCATACACCGTCTTTTGCCGCATGGTGGTTGCAGTAATTTTCAAGAGTTTAAATTTTGCGGAAAGGATTACGCCTGTCCAACCCATACCACCACAGGTTTGCCAAAACAATTCAGCGTTTTCGGCAGGCGAACAACTTTTGATGGCCCCAGAAGCGGTCATTAACTCAAAGGAAACCAACCAGTTAGAAAAGCAGCCTGCTGTTGGGTGATTCTTACCATGCACATCAGAAGCGATGGCTCCACCAACGGTAATATCTTTGATGCCAGGGCTGACCTGGAAAAACCAGCCTTTGGGAACTATAATTTTCAGCAGGTCGCTGAGCAGCGTACCAGCCTCGCATGCTACCACTCCATTTTCCGAATCAAAACTCAATATTCGGTTGAGCTTTAAAGTAGAAAGCACTTTGGGCGCAAGCGACGCATCACCATAGCTTTTACCATTTCCACGTGCGATAATCCGCTCATTATCAATAATAACATTGCTAACCCCTACCCTATCGGAAGGTGTGAAAACTTCAGCTTTGATACGCGGATAATTGGCCCAGCCTGCTATTGTTTTTGACACTTTTCTTTGCCTGTTTTGAAACAAAATTACTTAAAAGGATGACAAATTTGGCGCAGCAGCACGGTGTCTGGAAATGCGAAATAGTTCGTTGGATTTTGCGAAGAATGGAGCACATAGGGGGCGAATTGACGCCGATCAAGCTTCTGACTTGGAAACGTTTCTGGCACATAGATCTGGTGTGCCAGAAACGTTTCCAAGATCAAAGGCTCAGATTGTTCCTTAAAATTTAACCGTATTCTTGCATAAAGACTTTCATTGGCATGGCTTTCATCAAATAAATCGGCAAAAGCGAGTCCATCTAATCCGCGAATTTTAGAGAGCCAGTTTTGTACCTGGTCATTAAATTGAACCTGACTTATCATTCCCCCTTCCCACATTCCGGAGGAGTCGTTCTGCACAAATATTATACTATCCAGATTTGGCCCTGCAATGGAGAAACTTCGTACTGCTTCAGGTGTAAATTGGATGATCGTCTGCTTGCGAAAATCAGTTAGTTTTTTGGCAAAAACGTTTCGCAAATGGTTATCAACCAAGTAAATACCTTCATGTCTTGGAAGTTGTACATAGGTGGCTGCCTGGCTATTTTCAATGGTTTCCCAACCAATCGTAATCGATTCACTCTGGGCATTGGAATGGACTACTGTAAGCTGAATCTTGGCGGTGGGAATAAAGCCCAGGGTGTCCGGCAAATCTGTTTTTGCGATCCGTATCGAACGCATATCGGCCAATGCTCCAAGTATTTTATTTGCAGTATATGGTTCCACTACAACGCTTCGCTCCTCCTGTTCAGCGCTCCAGCCTATATCGCTGCGCAGTAAAAATAGCGTAGGTTTATTCGGTAAAGTGATCTGAATCTGCTGAATACTTGCCGTATCGAGCTTTAAGAGTTTAGTTTGAAAAAAAGTAGCATGTCGCCATGGCGCACGGCGCACAGCGAGACCAACCAACAAGGTGAGCAAAAAAAGCAGGACAAGGTGCTTATTTTTCATGGGCCTTAAAATCCGCAGACCAGTCGCCGAATTTCCTCAAACCAGGTGACCCCGAGCAGTTGCTTTACATGGTTGTAGTCTTTACAGGCCTCCTCGCGGCGGTTTTGATTCATATTTGCGGTACCGCGATAGTAAAGCAACTCGCAATTATCGGGTTGCAATGCAATAGCTTCATTCCATTTTTGAATGGCTTCTTCTGGCTTTTCCTGTTCTAAAAGAGTAGCGCCCTCATCAGCCAAAATCATTGCGCGGTCAAAATTGCTATTGATTGTTGCACATTTGGGCGCGTCAGATTTAAAAACAACCCGCAACGGGATGGTAGAATTTACAGCTTTACCGCCGTATTCTGCGGGGATCCACATTCCTCCACTTTTGCGACAAAGGCGCAATGCCTCAAATTGAAAGTCCATGCCTAAGTTGTTGAAATCTAGCTGGTTATTCACTTTAAGTGTACCATCCGTTTTCACAACTGCTGCCATTTCAATCACTCCAGTTTTACAACTATCCTCCCAGGCGGCAGGATAATCCAGACGGTTCACAACGAATTTAATTAAAGAATCTACTCCTCCTTTAAAATCGGGCGTCTTGTCAAAAACAGAATAAATCGTATCGCCTTCAGTGGCTACATAATAAGGCAAAACCTCTTTCAATCGGAATCGGATCGGTAGAGCATGACGGACTCGCACTGGTTTGCCGGCTAATGTTGCGGGCTGCCAGCGGAGTCCAGCCTCATCAAGTGCCAAAAGCACCCGTATTGCCTCAGCGCCACAACCTCCGCCGATGTCTTTGAGCAATTTGAGGTTGCTCATACGACCTGTGCCGGGCTCCACCACACAGGAGACGACCACAGAACCTTGCAGATTGTCCGTACGGGCTTCTTCCGGGTAACGAATGTTTGCTGCCAGAATACTAAACAACTGAGGTTCAGCACAGCGGCGGATGCTGTCGACATTTCCATTCCAATCTGGATGTCTTTCAGCAATGCAATTTTTTACCAATGGATACGGCATTACATCTGCGATGTCGTAAATCGTGGTATCCAATTGAGTTTGCGCAGCAAGAAAAAAGGATAAAAACGAGAGAAAAAGTGTTAATATGTAAAGTTTCATGTTGAAAAATGATTCGGGGCGAAGATATTGTAAAAGTTCGGCACGGTTTTTTGCGCAAAAAAATAGGATGCAAAAGTGCAACAAAAAAGCCCTGCCACGTTCGGCAAGGCTTTCTTTAAAACGGATTTTTTAAAATCCCATGAACAATTCTTCGGTTTTCGGAGCAAGCCTGTAAAGCATAGGCCAACAACCTTAACGGGGGTTCGATACGCGAACGGTTCCGTTTTTAATTTTGATTGTAACAGGTGTGCTCATATTACTGCAAGAAAATTGGTGACAAAATTTGAAAGTGGACTTTTGTGGCGAATTTGTCCAGTTATAATCCCATGCGCATTTTCTACACGGAAGGGGCCAGCCGTTAAGGTTGGCCTTTTTTTATTCGAATTGGGAGTGCAAACATCCGTTGAAAGGAATACTCCTGCCAACTACAATTTTGGGGCATTGTGAATAATCAACGCTCTAAATATCGGCTTGAAAAAGCGCATGGGGTTTCATTTTTCGTAAATTTAATCTTGATATCAAACAACTTATCAAAAATAGTTGCTTTAAAAGGCATACTGCAACACATATATCTTTGTCGATAAAGTGAATTATTTATTAGTTCTCCACACTCGTATTTGTCATTTTGGTGACCATTTTTAAGAAACTGCAAAACGCCACCAACTTTTCTATCTTTGCCTATCATTTATGAAAAATCTACTCATTATTGGCGCAGGGCGCTCTGCAACAGCATTAATTAACTACATCCTCGAACAGGCAAGGCAGTACAATTTTTATGTCACGGTCTCCGACGCGGATATTGAATTGGCGCGCGTTAAAGTGGGCGACCACTCGCATGGTCGGGCCATTTGGCTTGATGCCTCCAAACCCAATGACCGACGCGAGGTAATCGCCCGTCATGATGTGGTGGTTTCACTGCTGCCTCCACAGATGCACCTCGAAGTAGCGCAGGATTGCATTTCACTTGGGAAGCACATGGTGACGGCCAGTTATGTCAGCAAACAAGTCTTCCGCCTAGGCGATGAAGCCAGGCAACGAGCGCTTGTTTTCATGAATGAAATTGGCCTCGATCCAGGCATTGACCATATGAGTGCGATGCAACGCATTCACCAGATCAAGGCCCGTGGCGGTAAAATCACTTCATTTAACTCCTATACGGGCGGCTTGGTAGCCCCAGAAAGTGATGACAATCCCTGGCACTATAAATTCAGCTGGAACCCTCGGAATGTGGTGCTAGCCGGACAAGGCACTGCACAGTTTTTGGATGATGGGAGATTGAAATACATTCCATACCGCCGTCTCTTTCGGCAGTATCGCTTGGTTGATATTCCAAATATGGGAAAGTATGAAGTCTACGCCAATCGCGACTCCTTGCTCTATCGGGAAGCGTACGGACTTCAAAATATCCGTACGCTTTTCCGGGGTACGATCCGACATCAAGGTTTCTGCGATGCCTGGAACGCGCTGGTTCGTATTGGCTTAACGGATGCCACCTTTCCGATTGTAGATAGCGACAAACTGACTTACCACGACCTGATGGAAGCATTTCTAGGGATCAGTCAGCATACCGGATCAGTCAAAGATCGTATGTCAAAAATGATTGAAACGGAACCGGATAGCGACATCATGCAAAAATTAGAGTGGCTTGGGCTATTCAGCAAACGTCGCATCAAAGTGAAAGACGCGACCCCCTCACTTATTCTCGAAAATTTGCTCCTTGAAAAGTGGTCGTTGAATCCTCAAGACAAAGACATGATTATCATGCAACATGTCTTTGAGTATGAACTACAACGCAAAAAGCGCAAATTAACCTCCACTTTAGTAATGAAAGGTGATGATAGCGCAAATACAGCCATGTCTCGCCTGGTAGGCTTGCCACTTGGAATTTTTGTCAAACTCTTAATGTTGGGTAAAATCTCCACTACAGGCGTGAATATTCCGACTATGCCTGAGGTTTACGAACCCGTAATGGCAGAGTTGGAGGAATATGGGGTGAAGTTTATTGAACAAGAGGAGTAAAACGGCGTTTCAGAAGTTAGGGATTTGGGTAGGAAGCTAGTTTGTGATTTGGCGAGCCAACGCTTGGTTTTTCCGCTCGCGGAACGGACAATCTTAGCTCACCAGGTATTTTAAATCACCGCATATCCAAATCAACAAATCTACAATTCGCCCACTATGCTCGGTTTCCGTTTCAGTGATTATAAGCCAGACCCAAATCAATCTACCTTTGATCGGTTGTTTAAGATTTTCCAGGAACTCATGCTCTATACTTCTGGGGATGTGTATGAGGCGCTGGCCTGGCTCAATGAGCTTGATCGAGAGTATAAACTCACGACGGACGAGTACGGGATGGCTGATTTTATCAATGAATTAAAGGAAAAAGGCTATATCCAGCCTGACGGCGAAGCCCAGGGTGGAATGGGGCCAACTTCAAAATTCGAAATCAGCCTGAGGCAAAAAAGTCTCGATGATATTTTTGGCGACTTAAAAAAAGCCAAGACCGGCCAGCACAATACGGGTACCATTGGACGCGGCGACGAGCATACCTCTGATGTAAAACCTTACGAATTCGGCGACTCTCTCGAAAATATCGCGGTAACTAATTCCCTGCAAAACGCCTACATTAATCACGGCATTGACGAATTTAACTTGACTCAGGAGGATCTGGAGGTGCACGAAACCTATTTCCAGAGCCAAATGTCCTCCGTATTGATGATTGATATTTCGCATTCGATGACTTTGTATGGGGAAGATCGAATCACCCCGGCAAAGAAAGTGGCCCTTGCGCTCGCAGAATTCATTCGCACTCGTTTCCCGAAAGACACGCTGGATATCATTGTATTTGGCGACGATGCCTGGCCTATTGAACTCAAAGACCTGCCCTACCTTACCAATGGCGAATATCACACCAATACGGTAGCAGGACTTGAGCTGGCACTTGACATACTCAAAAAACGCCGCAACCCCAATCGGCAGATTTTCATGGTCACCGATGGTAAGCCTACCTGCCTGAAAATTGGGAAAAATTATTACAAAAACTCCTTTGGGCTCGATCGAAAAATAATCAACCGATGCCTGAGTCTTGCATTGCGTTGTAAAAAAATGGGCATTCCTATTACCACGTTTATGATTGCCCGCGACCCATATCTCATGCGTTTTGTGGAATCTTTTACGCAGACGAACAATGGAACGGCCTTTTATTCCAGCCTTTCGGGGTTGGGCTCGTTTGTATTGGAAAATTATAAGAAGCGGAAGAAAAAGTAGCCCGTAAAGAGCCAACACAAAGCTAGGGCTTCACGACCAACCCAATTTTTACTCCCTCTTCAATCATCCGCTGAAAGGCAGCTTCATAATCATTGGTAATTTCTCCATCCAAAATAGCCTCACGCAAGGCCGTTTTGATGGCACCAACTTCTCTGGAAGGCTGGATACCAAAGGTTTCCATAATAATTTCTCCTGTGATTGGAGGCTGCCAGAGGCGCAGTCGATCCGCCTGAGTTACCAAAGCCATGCGCTCTTTGAGGTATTCATAACCTTCCAAATATCGCCGCATTTTCTGTGGATTCTTGGTCGTAATATCTGATTCACAGAGTTTCATTAAGTCCTCAATGTCTGGACCTGCGTCAAAAAGCAGGCGTCGTACGGCAGAGTCGGTCACCTGCTCTTTCGTCAATGAAATAGGACGAAGATGCAGCATGACCATTTTTTGTACAAACTCCATTTTTGAGTCAAGTGGCAGGCGCATCTCTCTAAAAATCTTAGGAATCATCTTCGCCCCCAGCCATTCGTGCCCATGGAAAGTCCAGCCCCCACCTTCTTTGTCAAATTTTTTGGTGGCTGGTTTGGCGATATCATGGAAAACAGCCGCCCAGCGCAACCAAATATTGTCTGAGCGTTGGCAAACATTATCCAATACTTCAAGGGTATGGTAAAAATTGTCCTTGTGGCCACGCCCATTGCGATCTTCTACCCCTTGTAAAGCGACCATTTCAGGGAAAATTAACCGCAATAATCCGCTGTCAAACAACAATTTAAAGCCGACTGATGGTTTGGACGTCATCAATATTTTTTCCAGCTCACCGATGATCCGCTCTTTTGAAATAATGTGGATTCGGCTCTTGTATTTCGCAATGCCATTGAAGGTGGAAGGCTCGATTTCGAAATCCAATTGGTTCGAAAAACGAATGGCTCGAAGCATGCGCAGGGGGTCGTCAGAAAAAGTCTGGCCCGGATCCAGTGGAGTTTTGATAATTTTTTGCTCCAGATGCTCAAGGCCGTTGAATGGATCTATGATATGCCCAAAGTCTGCTTCCGCGAGGCTCATAGCCAAAGCGTTGATGGTGAAGTCGCGCCGATTTTGGTCGTCTTCAAGTGTACCCTGTTCTACATCAGGCTTGCGACTGTCAGGGCTGTAACTCTCGCGCCGAGCGCCTACAAACTCGTATTCAATACCCTCGCAGCGCAACATTGCAGTTCCAAATCGGCTATAAACCGCAATTTTAGGTCTTGGAGAAAGTCGATTTGCAACTGCTTCAGCGAGCTGAATTCCATCTCCAACACACACAATATCAATGTCTTTGGTCGGGCGACCGAGCAGGCGATCACGAACATAACCACCCACTACATAAGCAGGTACTCCCATTGTTCTGGCGCATTGGCCGACTATTTCTAAAACCCTGCGCTCAACGGGGAGAATGGAAAAAAACATTGGATCTTTAATATAGTCAAGGTTAGATCTAAGGTAAAATATCCCATGGTCTCTTTACCCACAAGTGTCAGTCATCTCCATAACAATTGCTTCGTCTGACAATACATAGTCCAAATTCGAGTAGACAAACTCGATCTCTTCCAAGATTGCAAACAAGGTAGCCGGTTCCATTTCAGTGACTAACCGTGCACGGAAAGGCTTTATATCTGGCAAACCTTTGAAGTAGGGCGCATAATGCCGACGCATTTCGAGTACCCCAAGTTTTGGACCTTTCCAGGCAAGACTATCACTTAAATGTTGATGAGCAGCCTGTACCCGCTCGTGAATATTGGGCGGCGCCAGCAATTCGCCTGTGGCAAAGTAGTGTTTGATTTCACGAAAAATCCATGGATAACCAATACTAGCCCGACCAATCATAATTCCATCAGGGCCAAAGCGTTTTTTGTAGTCCAGTGCTTTTTGTGGACTGTTGACATCTCCATTTCCAAATATTGGGATGTGTATACGCGGGTTATCTTTCACCCTTGCAATCCATTCCCAATTTGCCTCACCCTTGTACATCTGTGCTCGGGTGCGCGCGTGGATACTAAGTGCCTGAATCCCTACATCTTGCAGTCGCTCAGCCACTTCCATAATATTGATGGTAGAATCATCCCAGCCCAGGCGGGTTTTAACGGTAACGGGGCGATTGGTGGTTTTTACTACTGCTTCTGTTAACCTAATCATTTGAGGAATATCTCGCAGCAGACCAGCCCCAGCCATCCTACAAGCCACTTTTGCCACTGGGCAACCAAAGTTAATGTCAATTACATCAGGGTTTTTAGCTTCAATGATCTCAGCGGCTTCGATCATATTTTCCAGCTGCCCACCGAAATACTGAATCCCTACTGGTCGTTCGTAATCGAATATTTCAAGTTTTTGAAACGTTTGTTTCGCATTATGTACCAGCCCATCCGCCGATATAAACTCGGTATAAACCATATCCGCACCTTGCGCTTTGCAAAGCTTTCGGAAGGGCGGATCGCTCACATCTTCCATGGGAGCTAACAATAGCGGGAATTCGCCAAGTTCTACGTTGCCAATTTTGACCATAGGACAAAGGTCGTTATTAATCGTCATTGTCGTCATTAAACGTCATTAATCGTCATTGGCCGTCATTGCTTAAATTGATCATAGAGCGATTGATGTCGAATGCCCCAATGACGATTAATGACGTTTAATGACGAAAATGACGTTTAATGACGATTAATGACGACAATGACGTTTAATAACGCCCCCCCCACTTACTTTCCAATGCATCTGCCACCACTAATTTCTTTCTATTTTCCAAATGAACCCGTAGACTGAGCAAAGCCGCTATTTCAGCAGCAGCTTTCTGACTTTCCAACAGTTTTTCAGGAGTGTAGTATTGCTGCACAAAATGCGTATCAAAATCTCCGCTCACAAATGATTCATGATCCATTACAAATTGGCCAAAGGGCAGGGTCGTTGCTACGCCCTCTACCTCATAGGCTGCAATGGCCTCTTTCATTGTTTGAATAGCTTCAGTGCGCGTGGCTCCATGTACCACCAGTTTGGCAAGCATCGGATCGTAATAAATTGGCACGTCCATGCCTTCTTCAAATCCGCCATCTACCCGAATATTGGGGCCACTGGGAAGTCGATATTTTTCCAAAGTCCCTACACTAGGTAGAAAGTTGTTCAATGGATCTTCAGCGTATACCCTAAGTTCAAGTGCATGACCATTTATACGCAAATCCTCCTGAGCAAAAGGCAGTTTTTCGCCTCTTGCAACTTTAATTTGAAGTTCTACCAAATCCAGACCCGTTATCATTTCTGTCACTGGATGCTCTACCTGGAGGCGTGTATTCATTTCCAAAAAGAAAAAATCGCGCGCGGCGTCTACCAAAAACTCGACTGTTCCGGCCCCCACGTAATCACATGATTTGGCCACTCGTACGGCAGCTTCGCCCATTGCATGGCGCATCTCAGGCGAAAGAATTACAGAGGGAGCTTCTTCTACTACCTTTTGATGGCGACGCTGGATACTGCACTCGCGTTCAAAGAGATACACGATATTTCCATGGGTATCTCCCATCACTTGAACTTCTACATGTCGCGGTCCTTCCACGTATTTTTCGATAAAAACCGCACCGTCGCCAAAGGCCGCCACTGCTTCAGAAATGGCGCGTTCCATTTGTTCCTGGGTGTCTTCTTCCCGCTCCACAATACGCATTCCCTTACCTCCTCCGCCTGCAGAGGCTTTAATCAGAATTGGATAGCCGACCCGGCGACCAATTTCTTTAGCCATTGAGACATCGGTGATAGACTGGTCAATGCCGGGTACCATGGGTACATCGAATTTTTTGACGGCTTCCTTGGCCGAGAGTTTATTGCCCATGATCTCGATACTGTGTGGGCGAGGTCCGATAAAAGTTATGCCAGCTTCTTCTACCAATCGAGCGAAATCAGCATTTTCGCTCAAAAATCCATACCCAGGGTGAATTCCATCCACGCCCAATTTTTTTGCGGCATCAACGATCTTGTCGCCACGCAAATAACTCTGAGCAGAAGGTGCCGGGCCAAGCAATACAGCTTCATCCGCAAAACGAACGTGCGGCGCATGTCGATCCGCTTCTGAATAAACGGCAACGGTGGAGATGCCCATTCGACGGGCAGTACGCATTACGCGGAGCGCGATTTCGCCACGGTTGGCGACTAGGATTTTTTTCATGGGTGCAAAGAAACGGAAGTGAGCGCAAACAAGGAAGCTCCTTAAAATCTAAATCCAATCAGCCAATTAGCCTCCAACATTCCAATAGTGATTGCGTCCATTGCCAAACAAATGCGTATCTGTTCTGGGAATAAGCTTCCCGGAACAGCGTTCGCTGTGGGAATAAGCTTCCCGGAACAGCGTTCCGGGATACACCCCTACGGCTATGGTGCAGGCACCAAGATCAAAAAAAGCTGCAACCTTGAGCATGATCAAGAAGAATTAGAATATTTTGAGGCACTAACGCGCTTCGCTCCCCAATCAAACCCTACTTTTGTCGCTCTTTTCTAAAAATTATTCCATCCATGGACTCAAACGAAGTGGTGAAAACCAGCGATATAACCCTAAGAGTGGGCCTGAATGCCGAACAAGTACCTGTACGTATCGAATGGGGGGCGAGCGACCGTAACGGCGGTGTGCTCGAAGAATGCAAGGCCATGGCCATTGCCCTATTTGACAAAGAACATCGGGATACCCTTCGGATTGATCTCTGGACCAAAGAAATGCAGGTGTTGGAGATGGATCGTTTTATGTACCAATTGTTACGCTCGTTGAGTGCAACTTACCTCAAGGCGACCCAAAACAAGGAACTATCAGAGGATATCGCAAAATTTGCGCACTACTTTGGACAGCAGACGGAGATTGTTCCTAAGGATTAAGGCGAAATAAATTCCTATGGAGTAGGCGAAATAAATTCCTATGGAGTAGGTGAAATAAATTCCTAAGAAGTAGGTGAAATAAATTCTTATAGAGTAAGCGAAATAAATTTCGCCCTACTGGGTCAACAAGGCATGGCAAATCCAGTTGGCAATAGCCTGGCGGTTATTTTGAATCACAAGCCGCTGCTGATCCCAATCATTTTGAATATTGGCTAATTCAAGGTACACGGCCCGCGGGGTGTACGTTTCTTTGAGTGTAAAAAGGTACCGAGGGCTGACTGTGCCACTATAACCCCGACCGCCTTGAGCTTTACGATATTTTGCTTCAAAGGTCTGGTGTATGTGTTCGGCCAATGCTAAACTTGGTTCACTTTCCGGGCGATAGTAGAAAAACACATCTTGCTTCTTGACTTGACTCCGCGAGTCCACATGGATCTCAATGATTGTTTGATCCGCTTGCCCATTTTTTAAATGTTTCTCTGTCAGGGTATTAATGATATCTGTGCGCTGTTTTAAGCGTTCTTTTTGGTCGTATGGAATATCTAAGCCGCCCCATACTTCCTCGTCTTTGTCGCAATTTAAGTAGGCCCCGTCCCGGATTCCATCATTGGGGTCGCGAACAATCATATAGGCCGTTGCGCCGTGGCTTAAGAGAAGCCGCAGGAGGCGCAGTGTCACATCATACGCGTATTCATCCTCGCAAAGTATATGGCCAGCACGCTTTCCCTGTGCGCCTACATCAGGACCTCCATGACCACTGATGAGGTAAAAAACCTTCCCTTTCATGTTGCGATTTAACAAGGGTGTTTTTTGATAACTAGGGCCAAAAATGGAAAACACTCGGTCGCCGCCTCGATCTTTTTCGCCTCCCATTTCTACGTTTGGCATCGGACGAGTCTTATCTCTCAACTGTTCCTTTTTTAGTGCTCCCATAGATGCTGCTGCCGTTTTAGGAAGGTCAGAATCGGTACAATTGATTTCATGCCAAGGTACCCAGAGTCGTTTATTATCAATAAAATAATCGGGCCGTAAGGCCTTTCTTTGGGCCATTTTGTTATATTCTTCAATCCTTTTTGCCTTCTTCCAGTCTTCAATTTTGAGTGTGGTACGAATACTTTTCCCGTTGTAAACCACCACAATTACAGGTATCTTATAGACCGAGCCTGACTTAAGTCGATTGTCTTCAAGGTTGTTGATTTTGAGGAATTGACTAACGTTGCAGCTATAATTGGCGAGGCCATACCGATCGAGCAGATCGAGCGCATCATCACCAGATTTGGCTGTCGCAATGAGGTAGTTCTCCACGCTTGCAGCAGTTTGCGCAGGAGCAGATGCGGCGACCAGGAAGCACAAAAAGGGGAATATCAAACAGTTTTTGGAATGAACCATTTTGTTGGGCTGATAAATTTCTGATTGCAAAAGTACAGTAGATTTATAAATTCAAGCCTTTCTACCCGCATGGCTTCCCCTGAATAAGTCCTGTTGTCCACTAAAGAAATTGAAATTCCTGTTTTGAATTTCCTCACCTTTGCGCTTTCCTTAATCACAGAACAAGGTAATATCCATGCAAATCATACCATCATTTGACCTTCTGGACGGCAAATTAGTCCGTTTACGCCAAGGCGATTTTGAAAAAAAAACTGAATACGATGCCAGTCCACTTGAATTGGCGCAAGAACTTGAAGCTGCGGGCATTCGCCGCCTTCACATGGTTGACCTGGATGGTGCTCGGACGGGGCGCCCGGCAAACCTTCATATTCTGGCAGAGGTAGCGGCACATACCCAACTTGAAATTGATTATGGCGGCGGCTTGCGCAGCATTCCATCCCTCAAACAGGTCTGGGATGCTGGTGCAGTGCTTTTTTCTGTGGGTAGTGTAGCTTTGCTTGCTCAAGATGAATTTTCTGCCTGGGTAGACAAATTTGGCCCAGACCGCTTTCTCGTGGGGGCTGACGTGCGGGATAGGCAATTGGCAGTGCATGGCTGGATGGAGCAAACCGAAGTTAGTATTTTTGACTTTTTGAGCAAAATGCAGCGACTAGGTGTGCGCAATTTTACGGTTACCGATATTGCTCGCGACGGCGAACTATCTGGCCCAGGTCTTGATCTCTACGTGGACATTCTTGCGCAATTTCCTGATATTCAACTTGTTGCAAGTGGAGGGGTTAGAGATGTGGCTGATTTAGAAGAATTGCGCGGCATCGGTTGTGCAGGTGCAATTGTCGGAAAAGCTTTTTTTGAAGGCAAAATACCTTTGCAGTTCTTTCGGGTTTATACCAAAGGGTAAGCGGAATGGAGGTTGCAATGCAAGTAAAAAAAATAACTCAAAATACTTGCATGGCAACTACCTACAAAACTACCTTTGCGCAGAATTAAATTTCAAATCACCGTTTTAAAGCTTTCGATTATCGGATATAATTTTACGAAAAATCATTTTACAGAATTTTCATTAAATTCATCCATCATCCATGAACTTTAAAACTTTCGCCTCCGCTGCTGCGCTCATCGCCATTTTCGCCACCACCACAGTTGTCAATGCACAAAGCTCCTATAAAATGGGCTTTACCCTTGGCAGCAACTATTCAAGCCTCCGTTCTGACCTTTTTACCACTTCTTCCGGGCGATTGAGCCCAGCTGCTGGCTTTGCCATTACCCTTGGTTTTGGAGACCGTTTTGAACTTTCTCCTGAAATCTTGTTTGTTCAAAAAGGCGCGATTGCAAAAACTGTGCTTTACAGCCCTGAGAACAAACCTACCACAAGTACCTACAATTTCTATTTCAACTCTTTTGAAGCTGGCTTATTTGCTGGATTCCAACCCGTTGCGTCAGTCCCTGTTCGTTTGCAGCTGGGTGGTTTCTATGGAACCAATTTCCACAAGCTTAACCACAGTCAAAAAGACAGGTATGTAAGCGATTATGCGAATATCGTAAATGCAACCCAGGTTACCTTGCTAAACGAATCCTTTTCGGGTATGGACTTCGGCCCAGCATTTGGGATCAGCGCAGGTTTAGGTCGCTTTAATGTAAATGCGCGTTACTACCTTGGTGCCCGAAATCTGTATAAAAACATCGCTTTCGCAGCAGAAGGACATCAAATCCACTCGAGTTCAATACGGATTGCCCTGACTTACTTCTTCAAGAACAAAAGCACTTGGGACTAATCTTCGAGCGCGTAAATTTTTGAAAATCAAATACTTGGCCGTTCGATGACTCAAGGTTGTCGGGCATACGCAAGCAACCATGACAGAACAAGAACTTCTCCGCCGGGATTCTCGCGCAAAACTCCTTGAACTCGGTATCGACCCCTACCCTGCCGAAATGTTTGAGGTGACGGCATTTTCCAGCGACATTATAGCCAATTATCAAGAAGAAATCTTGGAAGACGGCACTAAAAACCGGCTCAATTATCACTCGGTTTCTTTGGCCGGGCGAATCATGGCAAGTCGCGAGGCCGGCAAAGCAATGTTCATGAACTTGCAGGATTCAAGCGGTCGAATTCAACTTTACCTGCGACGAGACGATTTCTTGGAAAAAGCGAGCGAGGCTTCCGATACTCTAGATGCCCCGTTGTTTGATATTGCGATCAAAAAACTGCTTGATCTTGGAGATTACGTTGGCATAAAAGGTTTTGCATTTAGAACCAAAACAGGTGAGGTAAGCGTGCATGTACAGGAGTTCAAGTTTCTGTCCAAAAGCTTGCGGCCACTCCCCGTGGTCAAAAAGGATGCTGATGGCAACATTTTTGACGCATTCACAGATCCAGAATTGCGCTACCGGATGCGCTATGTGGATTTGACGGTCAACACAGAATTCCGTCAGATTTTCATCAAGCGGGCCAAGTTGATCAAAACCATGCGGGCTTTTCTGGATGATTTAGGACTACTTGAAGTGGAAACCCCAATTCTTCAGCCCATTCACGGTGGAGCCGCTGCGAGGCCATTTACGACCCACCACAATACCTTGGACATGAAGCTTTACTTGCGGATTGCCAATGAGTTATACCTAAAACGCCTCATTGTAGCAGGCTTTGACGGGGTGTATGAGTTTGCTAAAATGTTTCGCAATGAAGGGATGGATCGCACCCACAACCCGGAATTCACGGCGCTCGAATTTTATGTAGCCTACAAGGACTACAACTGGATGATGGATATCACAGAAAAAATGCTCGAAAAAGTGGCGCGTGCCATTCATGAAGCAGGGGAAAGTACCGCGCAAGTGGGTGAAAACATCATCGAATTTGCTGGTCCATACCGGCGCTTGACCATGTTTGATGCCATACAGGAATATACTGGGTTGGATGTGGCCATGGCAGATGAGACCGAATTGCGAAGTTATTGCAAAAAGGAACATATTGAATTGGATGCTACGATGGGTAAAGCCAAGTTAATTGACGAGATTTTCGGGGCAAAAGTAGAAGGGCATCTCATTCAGCCGACTTTCTTAATTGATTATCCGATGGAAATGTCGCCATTGACCAAAAAGCACCGCGGCAAGCCTGGGTTGGTGGAACGTTTTGAGCTATTTGTTAATGGTAAAGAAGTGGCCAATGCGTATTCGGAGCTTAATGACCCGATTGACCAGCGTGAACGATTTGAAGAACAACTCCGTCTAGCTGCACGCGGGGATGAAGAAGCCATGGCGATGGACGAGGATTTCCTCCGGGCTCTGGAATACGGTATGCCCCCAACAGCAGGCATAGGTTTTGGCATAGACCGACTGGCTATGATGTTTACTGGTCAGACAAGTATACAGGAAGTATTGTTTTTTCCGCAGATGCGGCCTGAGGCATAATTAAGGAACGGGTAAATAAGGGTGCAGAAGCGATTTGTCCCCCATAATTCATGCTTTTACGAGGTTATTGATCAGGATATTCCAACGGAATGCAAGCAATATTCCTCGTAGGAAATAGAGGTCTTCGACATTGGATTGTTTCCAAAAAGCGGAAGCGTTT
>JBBQLD010000039.1:0-18316 GCA_038327555.1 Chitinophagales bacterium | reverse complement strand
GTAATTATTGATCGGAGGGTCAGGAGGCGTAGTCGGCACAGTAAGCATTGCATCAACAGCAGCCTCAGCGTTTCCAAGAGCTAACATCTGATCCAGATCTGCTTTTTTGAGTCCAAAAGTGGTGCGTCGGAGCAAGTGAGCCGCTTCGATTTTGGTCCAAGGACCCTGATAGGGATCTAGGCCACCTAATAGGGTGATATTAGATTCTAGGTCTGGCATTTCGCCTGCCGAAACTTCGGCGGGTAAATCAGCCAAATGTTCAATTCGAACACCTGAGCCAGGGACAGTCATTTTTTCAAAGAACTGTCGTCGAGAAAGTATGAAATCGCCCATAATATGAAAGTGGGTAAGTTGGTGAGTGGGTGAAAAAATCATAAAAAGACCGGTGCGATCCTTAGGAACGCGGCACCAATAAATTAGTCATTTTAGGTCAACCATTTTTTCATCAGACAACCCTATTTTTCTGCGAATAGTGGGGCTATTTAATGAAAAATAGCGGCCGTATGATGGAACAAAGGGTGGCATCAAATGACTAAGTTATTGGTGCCGCGTTCCTAAGACGGGACAAGATGCGAAAATGTTATTCCAAAGTATGTTAATTTTTGACGTAGAATTTGCCCAAGTATGGGGAAAACATAAATAAAACACGCACATAATGGGTATTTTAATTGTAAACCCACTAAAATTTCAGCTAATTTAAAAACCAGATAGGGCTTATGCTTTTCTTTCGCAAAAAAAATTACCGTTCCAGGCAACCTTTAGTTTCAATTTCTTGAATAGACTTTTGACGGTGAAAAACAATGAACTGCAACACATCCTGGCTGGCTGCCGGAACAATGACAGGGGCAGTCAAAAGGCATTGTATGACCAATTTTATGGTTATGCGCTGTCTGTGGCATTGTTGTACTGTAATAAGGATACAGAAGCCCGAGAAGTACTAAATGATGCTTTTCTCAAGGTTTTCACTAGTATTGATCGCTACGACAATGCACACGCTTTCACCACCTGGCTACGAACTATCGTGGTACGTACAGCGATTAATCATTACCATAAACACCTGAATGATCTTGAATTGCAGGATCTGACAGAGGGTCTGGATCTCAGTGTAGAAGATGATTATCTCTCAAAAATGGCTGCAGAAGAGGTAGTGGCCTTGATTCAAAAACTGTCGCCAGCTTACCGTATCACCCTGAATCTTTTTGCGATCGAAGGTCACACACATGCTGAAATCGCTGAAATACTTGGAATCTCTATTGGAGCATCCAAGTCAAATCTTTCCAAAGCGCGAACCAAATTGAAACAATTGATGACCAATGAATTGATATTCAAGAACGCGTTCCTTAGGAACGCGGCACCTTAAAAATATGGCAGACAAACACTTTTTTGACCGATTGAAAGCTAAAGTATCGGAGTTAAAGCCCTCCGAGAAACATCAAAATAGCGACTGGATGGCACTTGAGGGTCGCCTACAGGCGGCTCTTCCGCATCAACCACGCCAACGTCGAAGAGCAATTGTACTACCCTTTTTACTGCTCACTGCCTTGCTTTCAAGCAATGCGGTATGGTGGCAGTCAAGTCGCAACTATCGGGCCGCGATAATTCAAATGGCGGCACAGGTAGCAGATTTACAAACCTCGATTTCAAAAAAGGATGTCGTACCTGGCGTCATCGTTCGCGTCGATACCGTATGGCAGACCATGTATGTGAAGCAATGGGCCGGAATTCCAAAAGAGTCTATTGGGTCGCTGGCGGCAACAAATTTTAAAGACTCCAGGCTTCTAGCACTTTCCTTACCACCTGGCACAGGACATTCTGTTGCTTTAGAGGCTGCAAATTCTGCACCCAAGTCTTTGGTGGCCAAGGAGGCTGTTTCGACTTCTGAGCATGCAGATTCTATCAAACAATGGTTCAATTTAACCAATATAAAATTGCCGCCTGCGCCATTGGTTCAATCCTCGGAGTTCGTACTTCTTAAGCCTAAAACCCTAGATATTAGTGTCTTAAAAGCAGAAAAAACGACTGAAATTTTTGGTCAAAACCTGCTGAAATCTCTTCGCCCCAAGTTTTTAAAAGTTGGCTCAAGCGCGGGCTGGCTTTATGCCAATAGTTCAGGACTGATGCATGAAGGAGGGTTTTCTTGCAATGTGCAGGGCGAAATCGGGCTAACGCGACACTGGAGTATAACCACAGCTTTTAGCATGGGTCGGGTGCATTATAAATCACACACTCAAGAAGCTATTTTAGGGACTCCAGCATTGCCCATGCTACCTTCTACGGATCACCATTTTGCAGAAATGGATGTGACCGGGCAAAAAATTCGACAATTCGACCTCGGCTTGTGCTACACCTTTGCGCAGCCGGGCAAGCCTCGCCCCTTCTTTGGAATTGGATGGGGCGGCCAAACACTACTGCCCTTCACCATCGAATATGAAATCAAGCATGAGCTAAGTGGAATGATTGAAAAGGGCGTTTTTGAAGTTACAAACCGAATAAAGATGCGGAACATTTTTGGGCTTACCGGAGGATTTGAAATCCCGATATCTCCACGCATCGACTTGAACATGGAAGGCTTTTATCAAAGGCAATGGAAAAAGCCGAATAAACAAGCCCCTGATTTGACCGGAATTCGAGCCGGGTTGAGTTGGTTATTTTGATTAAAATCTAATGTTTCACTAACTAAATATTGAATAATGAAGTGTTTATCCTCCTTTTTTCTGCTTTTGTTTGT
The DNA here is from genome assembly GCA_038327555.1 of Chitinophagales bacterium. Lineage (GTDB taxonomy): Bacteria > Bacteroidota > Bacteroidia > Chitinophagales > Saprospiraceae > M3007. The sequence continues at coordinate 15,588 of JBBQLD010000039.1, read as the reverse complement.
CTTTGTTTCGACAGCATTTTCGCAAACCAACCAAGTTGTTTTCTCCTTTGACCATCAAGCGGGAGCAAATCCTCTGGTGCTCAACCAAACGGTTTTTACTATTTGGAACAACAAAAAAGTAATCCTTAACCGCGCTGAATTTTACATCTCTGAGGTTGAAATTCACCATCCTGATGGGATGATGATGCCACTCACTGATCAGTATATGCTGGTGAACGCCAAAAACCCTGCCGCTGAATTCGACCTTGGCACCTGGCCAGTCGAAGCCGCTCACGGCGTTACACTGCACCTTGGAGTACCTGCAACAGTCAATCACAATGACCCTACTACTTGGCCTAGTGATCACCCGCTTGCGCCACAAAATCCAACCATGCACTGGGGATGGTCTTCTGGCTACCGTTTTATGGCCATTGAGGGCAAGGTGGATAATAACGGTGACGGCGTCCCTGAAACTAGTTTTGAGTTTCATAACCTGTTTGATGCACTCTATAAAACCCTTGAAGTAACAGGAACAAAAGAAGCTGAAAGCGGAATGTTGCACATGCACTTTATATTGGATTACGCCCAACTTTTCAAAAATATGCCGATGACTGGCAACCTGATCCAACACGGAGGTGCTTCGCTGAATGTTGCCATGATGAACAACGCTGCAACGCAAAATTTTATCGTTTTGCCAACCGCTTCTGCTACCAATGAAGTGCTAATCAACTCGCTCAACATCAAGGCTTCGCCCAATCCTTCCGATGCTGAAACGCTCTTGGAATATAGCCTCCCGGCTTCCGGTTCACTTGATTTTACGCTGACCAACACGCTAGGCCAAACAGTGCGCAGCCTCAATGGACTATCCGTTTCTGGCACAGTTCGTTTGGAAACGGCTACGCTTTCAACGGGCATATACCAGTATGCTTTTTATGAAAATGGCAAGCTATTAGCGCGCAAACAGTTAATAGTCAAACACTAATGTGATAGCATAGCCGTGCCGGGACTTTGAGTCCTGGCACGGCTTGACGCTCCTAGCCATGCGCAATTTCCTCCCTTTGTTGGTTTACTTGTTCCTCTTTCTGGCGGCTTGTCGGAAAGAAGAACAGATACCCATGGAACCGCCGGAGACGGATGAATATGTGCTGCGCCTCCCGGCGGGTTTTCCCTTGCCAGACATCCCGGCAGACAACGCACTAACCAAAAGTAGGGTTGAATTGGGTCGGCGGCTTTTTTACGATCCTGCATTATCTGCAGACAGCACGCGCTCCTGCGGCTCCTGTCATGCAGCCTATCTTGCATTTTCTGACAGTACTGCGGTGAGTCTAGGTATTGAAGGCAGACTTGGTTCGCGCAATTCGCCGACCTTGGCGAATGTGGTATACCAAAAAAAACTACTTCGAGAGGGTGGCGTACCGACCTTGGAAATGCAAATTCTGGTGCCAATTCAGGAACACAATGAGTTTGATTTCAATATTTTGCTCGTAGCTGAGCGACTGAATCGAATGCCGGAATATGTCACCATGGCCAAAAAAGCCTACGGGCGTACGCCAGACGCTTTTGTGATCACCCGTTCAATCGCAGCGTTTGAGCGGACACTTTTGAGCGGAGATTCTCCCTACGACCAATACACCTTTCAAGGGAACGCTAGCGCGCTTTCGGCTGCTCAAAAACGAGGTTTTGAACTATTTCAAAGCGAGCGGTTGAATTGTTCAGCCTGCCACGAAGGCTTCCTTTTTACCAACCAGGATTTTATGAACAATGGCCTTTATGAAGTATATCCTGATTCTGGACGCATCCGTTTAACTGGTTTGGAAAGCGATCGTGCAGTTTTCAAAGTGCCAAGTCTTCGCAATATCGCGCTAACCGCGCCATATATGCATGATGGCAGCTTGCCGACTTTAGAAGCCGTGATTGACCAGTATCAAACAGGAGGAAAGGCCCACCCGAACAAAAGCCCCTTACTCAAATCATTCACGCTGACTGCGCAAGAACGAGCGGATTTAATTGCGTTTTTACACAGTCTTAGCGACCATAAATTTATTAATAACCCTGAATTTAGAAACTGAATTGCCCTAAGTACCAATGAAATAACAACTTGTTACTTTCAACTGATTATGAAAAAAATACTGTACCTTTTTTTTGCGATTTCTTACTTCTTCGTCGCCTGCGATCCGATAGAGCCTGTAGAAATACCTGCTATTTACGATCCAACGCCTTATGACCTGAAAATTGGCGATTTCCCTACGCCTGACCTGCCTGCCGACAACAAGTTGAGCGTTTCAGGCGTACAGTTGGGACGTATGCTTTTTTATGAGCCATTACTTTCCAAAGACGGCTCCCAGGCTTGTAGCGACTGCCATAAACAGCAGGACGCTTTTTCAGATATCCGCCAGTTCAGCATCGGAGTAGAAATGCTGCCCGGCGATCGTCAGGCGATGGCCGTGATGAATCTGGCCTGGCACCAAAACGGTCTTTTTTGGGACGGTCGCTCACCGCACGTGCGAGATCAAGCCTTAGGCCCGATTCAGAATCCGCTGGAAATGAACGAGACGCTGCCCAATGTGGTCACAAAACTTACGGCAGATAAAAATTACACCGACCAATTCATCCGGGTTTTTGGCGATCCAATAGTGAGTTCAGAACGCGTTGCACTAGCTTTAGAGCAGTTCATGTTGAGTATAGTTTCCAGCAATGCTAAATATGATCAGCACCTTCGCGGCACTGCAACGTTGACCGCAGAAGAGGAGCGCGGTCGAGTGATTTTTTTTACTGAATTTGACCCATTTGGTAGTGCTAAGGGTGCAGAATGCTTCCACTGCCACGCAGGCCACAATTTCACTAACGACGAATTTATGAACAACGGCCTCGATACCGATGCGAGTATGACAGATGAGGGCCGAAAAATGGTGACCAATGATCCTGCTGACAGAGGGCGATTCAAAGTGCCAAGCCTGCGTAATATCGCACAGACTCCTCCCTATATGCACGACGGACGTTTTGCAACACTGGAGGAAGTAATTGACCATTACGATCATGGTGTTAAAAACGCTTCGACTATTGAGTTTATCCTTCAATACAATCTGCAACCAGGAGGACTGCAAATGACTGTGCAAGACAAGGCAGACTTGCTTGCGTTTTTGAAAACGTTGACAGATGCTGATTTTCTGACGAATAAAAGGTACGCAAAGCCCGAGTAATTCAAATCCTTTTTTGTCAAAAAATGTTTCGAATAAACATCCCTTCAAATTAGGCCCAGCCCTTCGCTAACTGAAGCTGACCTGATGGGACTACGACAGCCATCTCTTAAGAATAGCATAATGAAATTCAAGCTTTTATATCTCGCACTCGTCCTTTTGCACTGCTCGCTATGCGCACAAACTACCCTGCACTGGTCTAATTCACTCGTAGTAGACTCTACAGTAAGACCTATCACCTCCCCGCGCATTGTGCTGTTGCCCAATGGCACACCATTGGTCACCTGGGGTATTAGCGGCGATTTTGTTAACTCGACTTCCCAGATCTGGTGTTCCCGCATGGAAGATGGAGCATTTACTGCACCCATTGGCGTCGTACAAGCCCCTGAGGAGCCGCTTTTGTATGGTTTTGGCGGTTATGATGTGGCGGTATCAGATAGTCAGGCATTCGTGGTATTTGAGCAAAACCAACAGGGCATTTCTCTGGCAAGATCGGATGATGGAGGCCTTACTTTTGGTTCTCCGAATCCTGTGCAAGGCGCAATTCAAGGAGGCTATGCAATTCTATCGTCCATAATCGTAGATGGAACCGGCAATCCGGTGGTCAGTTACATCCAATACAAAAACGGAACGGCTTCCTACGAGGTGCGGCGATCTTCAGATGGGGGTTTCAACTTCGATGCATCCGTAGTGGGCAACGCGCCCGCACCCGGCGGCGCCGTCTGCGAGTGCTGCATCTCTGACTTGTTGGCTTCTGGAGATTCAATTTGGTTACTGTTTCGAAATAATAACCAGAACCTCCGGGATATTTGGGTAAGTCGTTCCACCGATTTGGCGGCTACGTTTAACACGGCTACCGATGTGGATGCAACAGACTGGTTGTTAGACTTTTGCCCCGTGGCAGGGCCGCGTATGGCGCGCTCGGGCGACAGTCTGGTTATTATATGGATGAGTGGGGCTACAGGTACAGGCCGTGTATACCTCAACACCTTGCATTCCGGCACAATGCAAGCGGGGGTACAATTAGATTTCCCTACACCTTCCGCACCACAAACAGCTCAAGGTCAGACTGATGTGACCGCCTCGCAGGATACGATTGGAATGGCTTTTGTAGAAAATTCTAAAGAAATTGTGTTTCATTTTTCCACAACAGGCACCACAGGCTTGGCGAATCAAAGCACTCGTTTCGCAGTGCCAGACCATACACTGCATTTGCCTTCGCTGGCATTCCGCAACGGGGTTTTTCATCTGGTGTATTCGGATGCGACTTCTGGCCAGGTGTTATACCGTCAAGGGGTTTTGAAGGGTAGCAGTAGGGTGGAAGCGGTGATCAATCATGGAGCCATATCAGTGTTTCCAAATCCTGTTGTTAATGGCGTTATAGTAGTAAAAAGTACGGCTCCCGAATTGCAGGAAATTTCTATTTTCGATGTTTTTGGGCAAAGGATATTGGAGCAAAAAGTCGAGGGCTTCGAGGCAATTATACCCGCAAACCAATTCCCCAAAGGCGTATATTTTTTAAAAATAAAAACCCAGCAAGGAGCGGCATCACAGCAGATAGTCATTTGGTGAGTTCGGCATTGCCCTGCGTTATTTTGAAAGAAATAGAGGAAAGGGGGCAGGTATCTTGTAAACGGGACCAGACTACTTGACCGTTTAGGGCAACTTAAACTCCGTCTTCACTAATTCCACAATCTCTGCCTCCTGCGGCAAAAAAAGGGTCATTTTCGTTTCGGTCAGGGCCAATACTTGCACGTCCCATTTGTCCACCCAACTTGCCCCTTGCATGGGCAGGTGACCAGGCGGATAAATATCCAGGCTCATCGTGCTGAGCGAAAACACATAATGCCGCGATTCGGGGAAGGAAATGAGGCCAGTGGCGGCATCTTTATTGTACAAAGCCAAGGTGCTATCCGCAAAAAAAATCGCGAAATAGGGCGTTCCAATGGCTTCAGCGATGCGATTTACCTCTTTGGTGCTGTCTCGCATTTCCCAGCGTTCAAACTCCCGAGCACGGCGTTTGCTATATTCATCCGAGGCTTCGTAGTCATAACCGAACCAGGTTCTGGCGCGTTCTTTTTGCACATGACGATAAACTTCATGGGCTTGCGGCAGAGCGGGTTTCTTTTTGTCTACTTGCAAACCCTGTTCGGCATATTGCAATACTTCCCAGCGGCCAATTAGAGTAACTGGACTGGAAGATTGAGCACTAACTACGAAAAAGACTCCCAAAGAGAGCGCAGAAATTAGCAGAATTCTAAACATGATAATTTAATTTTATAATCCCAAAGCCTCCCGTTCTGCCTTTTTTAAAGATTTGGCTACCAGATCGTGAGAGTGGTCGATCAATTCCCGGAGCATTCGGCCATCCAGGCTGCCTTCGAAATCGACCGTATTCCAATGTTTCTTGTTCATGTGCCAGCCAGGCTGAATTTCAGGAAATTGTTCCCGAAGTTCTACGGCGCGGTCGGGATCGCATTTTAGATTGACCGTAAATCGTTCACCATCAAGTCCGGTCAAAGCAAAAAGCTTTCCGCCTACCCGCATGACCAGGGTATCCGGCCCAAAAGGAAAATCCTCTGAGCTCGCTTTTTTGGCCAGGCAATATTCTCGGAATTGCTCGATATCCATGTCAAAATGGTTTTTTTTAAGCACTAAGAAACTATGTGGTTCAGGTCACACTACTGCTTATATTTTTGCTCAAAACGCTTATAAAGTTGCTTATGCTTGTTGTCCAAATTGATGGTTCTGCCTTGAATAAAAGCAGCTGTCACTTGACAAGAACGCATATCCAGCGCATCGCCTTCGGAGATAAACAGGGTGGCATCTTTACCGATTTCGAGCGAACCACAGGTTTTGTCAATACCTAGAATTTTAGCCGTATTCAAGGTCAAAGCACTAATAGCATCCTCTTTGGAGAGGCCAAATCCAACGGCTTGTCCAGCCTGAAATGCCAGGTCGCGCTGCCGCCAAAAACCCTCATTCGAGAAAGCGAATAGCACCCCTTTTTCTTGCAAAAGTGTTGCAGTTTTGAAGGTTTGAGCCACGTCTTCATCTTCTCTGGCGGGCAAACTCTGTGTCTTGCCAAGGATAACGGGCACCTGGTGCATTTTCAAAAAGTCTGCCACCAGCCAAGCATCATTAGCCCCTACCAGCACTTTTTGAATACCAAAATTTTCAGCAAAAAGCACCGATTCTTGTATCGTTTTGGCATTGTCGCTGTGGAGATAGAGCGTAGTTTTTTGATCAAAAAGACCGCGCATTGCTTCAAAGCGAAGGTTTTTTACTTCAGGTACTGTTTGTTGTGCGTAGGCCCGGGCTTCCTCAAAAAATCGGCGGAGCGATTGCACCTCTTTTTCATACTGATCATTTTTTTTTATCTCTGGATTTCCCGATTCCCAACCACCGAAGTTACGCATCTGAGGCCAATTGAGGTGTAAGCCTTCGTCCGAACGATAAGCCGCGTCTTCCCAGTTCCAGGCATCCAGTTGCACCACAGTAGAGGAGCCAGAAATCGTACCGCCCTGTGGCGTCACTTGTGCCAATAAAACACCGTTGGAACGTACCGTGGGTATCACCTCAGAATCCGCGTTGTACGCCACCAATGCCCGAAGATTTGGGTTGTATTGGCCAATATCTGCGTAATCCACGGTAGCTCGTGCAGCTTCGATTTCAACGAGTCCCAAGGTAGTATTGGGTGCTATAAAGCCTGGATAAACATGTTTGCCTGAAGCATCATACACGGTGCTATATTTTGTGCGGTCAATGCGAATGACGGTTGCATCGGCTACCAGAGTCAGTTTGCCGCGCTCAAAACCGATGGCACTGTTTGCGATAACCGAGCCGTTGCCCAAATGCGCCGTTGCCCCCAGGATCAGGATGGAACCACTTTGAGCGGGTGCCGGGGTAGGATTTTGAGCAGAAGCAACACAAGAAAAGGTGCTTAAGATTAAGAAAGGGAGGGACGAGTACAACGACATTGCGATGCTGGTTGAATTTTTGTGGGGCAATATTAACCAAGTAAGTTGAAATTTAGCGGGATGTTTTGCTCCTGATACTGATTGGAAACGAAATGAATTTCGTGGTACATTAACGAAATGAATTTCGTGGTACATCAGTGCCTCAAAGTCGTATCCTTCCCCGCCAACTTATTCGCAGTCCAGGCAAAAATACAGGCTGTCCAGAAAGAGAACATGGAATAAACAAGTGCAGGTTTTACCATTTCTGAATTCCCAAGCATGTTGCCTGCAATTAGAAAAGCAAGTGTAGTGTTTTGCACCCCGCTCTCCATTGCCGCGGTGAGTCGTGAGGGGTGTGGCATGCCCATATAACGAAGGGCGAAGTAGCCTGTGAGCAGGCAGGCTGCATTTTGCAAAAGTCCAATGGGCAAAATTAATAGGATGTCATGAGCGTTCAAACCAGTTCCTCCCACACTTTCGCTGCCAAAAAGCTTTACGGCAAACACAATAGCAAGCAGACCCAACATAATGTATTTTGCTGGCTTGCTAATTCGTTCTGCAAAAACAGGACGTAATTTCCGAAGTAAAACCCCTAAAAATGCAGGGATAATGGTGATGAAAAAGATGTGGCCCACAGTATCCCAAAAAGGCAGATGCAGGTCGGAGGATTTGCTCAGAAAAATGCCCAATCCCATGTTTACAACGATGGGTATAGAGAACATAGTGAGGACACTATTGACTGCGGTAAGCGAAAGAGATAAGGCTACATTGCCACGCCAGAGATAAGTGAGAAACCCTGAAGTGGCTCCACCCGGACTCGCGGCAAGGATGACAAAACCAACTTTTAATTCAGCCGGAATGGGCAAAAACAAGGTGATGATAAACGCAATGGCCGGCAGCGCAAGCATTTGAATGGTAAGTGCCGTAAAAAAGGCACGCGGGTGACGTACCACGCGCATGAAGTCTGAGAAAGTGAGGGATAAGCCCACCCCAAACATCACAAGTGCTAAAACAGAACTGACCGAAAGATCAACGAAGAATGCAGGACTCAAAGGGTATCACGTTTTTTTTCTGCACAAAAGTAAAACCCTAAGCCAGCTCTCCAAGCGAGTTAATTCATTTAACCCGATATTGCAGCGAAATAACTGCAACCCGACTGAAATTATGAAAATTACCGCATTCTACCTCGCCGAAGGCATTCGACTCAAAGCCTTAAAAGAGGCCTACGCAGGCTCGCTTTTGCAAGAAACTCCTTTTGAGGTTTTCTATCGAGTCGATGAAGCGAGTTATTTTTATGTTGTTGACTATGGCGCGGTGGTGTTCGCCAATATGGACGATACCGACATGAGCAAGAACCTTGCCTTGCTGCAATCGATGTGTTTGCGCCCCTTGTCAGAAAAACTCCGTGATGATTTTGAGATCGTGCTTCACCCCAACGAACCGCTACATTTTGGCTTTGGGAGTCTTAGCTGCCCGCTCATCACGGAAGAGGTGGCAAAAATTGTGATGCTAAATGTGGCGCATTCGGTGTCTATGGATTTTTACACCAGACGCGTGGAGGAATTACTAGCTGAAATCCACGTTTTTACCAATCAAATGGAGCAGGAAGGCACCATTCACATCAGCCGTTCCAACATGATCAAATTTATCGGGCGTATGCTGAATAGCAAGAATCGCATCATCGAAAATCTGTTCATTTTCGACAGCCCCGAAGTGACCTGGGACGATGAGTACCTCGACAAAATCCATCACGGCTTAGCGCGTACGTTTGAGATTCAGAGCCGTTTTAAGGAGGTGGAATACACGTTTAAAGTCATTGAAGATAACCTTTCTGTGTTTCGGGAACTATATCTGCACCGCGAAAGCAGCAAATTGGAGTGGATCATTATTGCACTGATCTGTATTGAGGTCTTTGATTTAATTTGGGGGAAGATTTTTTAAAATTACTTCCCCTCCTCCATCCGCACAAAATAAGCCATCCCGGCTTCATCAATCACGCCCAACAGCGCTCCTGATTCATCAGCCACGCCCACGATGCCAAACCCGCGTTGGCGAATTAAACCGCTGACTTTCACCAGCGAATCTTCAAATTGTACCACCTCGGCCCGTTGGGTATATTGGCTGATTTCGGTCGTCACATCAGGCTTTCGCATCGCTCGAACAATGTCTTCTTCTTCGAGCATTCCGATCAAACGGTCATTCACATCGAAGATCAAAAAATGCCGTTCCAGGCCATGTCGGAGGGTTTCAATGGCTATGAGCATCCAATCATTTGAGCGTAAGCGAGTAAAATTTTGGCGCAGCACATCACCGGCTTTGTAGCGGGAAAGCAGGTCTTCGGTCTGCACATTTTCATTCTCTGCTCGGGCAGCATAGATGACAAAAAAGCCCAAAATGCTTAGCATAAAATCACCGTTCCAAAGTCCGGCTCCAATCAGCATTAGCGCAATTACCTGACCCAGCCATGCGGCAATTTTAGTCGCTTTGGGCCTGCCAAGCCACATAGAAAGTAAGGCCCGAAACACGCGCCCGCCGTCCATAGGAAATGCTGGAATCATGTTGAACACCACCAACACCACGTTGGTAAAAGCCAAATAAATGAAAAAGTGGGCCGTTGGCGACATCAGATAACCGGACTCTGTTGCGATTTCCTCCCCAATATTTCTGGTTTGAACCGCCGATAACAACATTTCGCCAAAGCTACCTGCTTCTACGGTAAAACTGACCACCGTAAACAGCAAAATTGCAATGACCACATTCACCGCAGGGCCAGCAATCGCTACGACGAACTCCTGAAAGGGTTTTTCAGGCATACGTTCCAATCGCGCAACGCCGCCAATGGGCATTAGTACAATGTCTCGGGTTTTCACCCCATATCTTCGGGCAGCAATTGCATGACCGTATTCATGCAGCAAAACACAGAGAAACAAGGACATGAAGAGCACTGTTAGCCAAATCGTTTCGACTGTTCCGAGTGCTTCACTTTGGGCATGCCAGAGGATGTATATAAATATTAGTCCGAAAGTCCAATGTAAGAAAACCGGGATTCCTAACCAGGTAAATATTTTAAGTGAACCGCGCATTTATGATGGTAAAATGGGTGAAAATGAGAGCATTATGATCCTGAAAGGAACCTAAAAAGGAGTGACATTAATGCTCGTTTGTTTGTTTTACAGGTTTTGAAGCCAGGACGATGTACTGGTAGTCAAGCAGGTCTTTGTCCACTTTAGATACCTTAAATCCCGCAGCAGAAAGTTCGTGTTCAACTTGAGCCAAGGATACTTTAAACTCGTCTGGAGGCCCTACGGGCAAGTTATTTTTTTTGAAATCGATGATCAGGAGTTGGCCTCCTGGAGCGATGCCTTTGTAGAGGATTTTGAGGTATTGAACTCGGTTTTCGATGTAAGCGTAAGTATTTACTATCACAACGTTATCTGCCTCTCCTGGTTGCAAAAGTGGATCATCGAACTTAGCGAGGCGACTCTCAAACCGGTCGCGATACATTGCAGGAAGGCGTACTTTCACGCTGTCTAGAAAATTTATAAACCGTGGGTCAATGTCGACGGCGATCACCTTTTTAGCTTTGGGAACCAGACGAAAGGTGAAATAACCAGTTCCAGCTCCAATATCAGCCACCGTTTTGTCTTTGATGTCGCCAAGGAAAGAAATGACCAGTTCGGGCTTTTGCCAAATCCCCCGATCCTTGTCTTCAAAGTCTGCAACGAGGCTTTCAAAATTGCCCGCGCCCGTTTTAGGCAGTAGCAGCGGCTCTGAAACGGTGGTAGCAGCTGGCTTTTCCCGGAACATAGCCGGGTCGTCCGAGCTGGGACGCGATTCGTTTTTACAAGAAAAAAATAGCGCGGCGAAGAAGAAAAAAGTAGCTGTGTGCCTCATATATAAGTGGTGAAAAGCAGAACAGCGACAAATGTAGGAAGACCCCGTTGAACCTCGTTGAAAAGTTGACGAGCTAGAAAAATTCACCGACCGAAAAAACGAACAAGAGGCTTCTATCTTTGCGCGAATTCCATGGAATGGTTTGAACATCTATTCCGTATTTTGTCCGCCCAATCATGTCGACGCCAGTTAAAACTCTGGCGAGAAAAACTCCGGCGAGAAACACCTTGACCACATTCATTCATTGGCCACACTCAATATAAAACCTATTTCCACCCCCTCCGGACTAGCCTTTTGGTCTGCTAATCTGCTTGTGGTGAGCATGGTGGTTTCGCCTTTTTTACTTTCCTTGAGTATGTGGTTTCTGGTATTTGCCGCTTGGTGGCATACCGCCGAAACCCTGCAAGCTTCCCTTCTCCTGCCTAAAACCTGGTGGGAAGTCTTAAAAGTTTCTTTTGTCCGCCTTGCACGTCGCCCCGAACTAGCCCTGTTTTCCTTGCTATTGCTGGTTCCAGCCCTCAGTTTTTTTTGGTCAGACGATAAAGCGTACTGGTTACGACTGGTACAAACCCGATTGCCATTTTTGGTACTTCCCTGGGCCTTTGCCAACCTCCCTACCCTACCCGAACGTAAATGGAAATCTGTTTTGTACCTTTTCGTTTGGTTTATGGTGGGTATGTGCATAGCCATTGGATTAAATTTTCTTTGGCATTTTGACGCCATTATTGAAGGGCTTGGACGGGGAAATCCGATCCCTGTGCCGCGTTCTCACGTTAGATTTAGCCTTATTGTGGCTACTTCCATCCTTGCAGGAGCCTGGCTTTGGAATCAGGTATTTTACTTGTATCGAGCTTGGGAGCGGAGAGCTTTGGCCTTGGGTGTGGTATTTTTATTCGTTTTCCTGCATGTGCTTTCCGTCAGAAGCGGGTTATTTTCGATGTATGCCGCCTTACTTTTTGTGCTGTTGCGCTATGTTTGGCAAAGCAAAAAATGGCTGGCAGGGCTGGCAACACTGGGCCTACTCGTAGCCGCGCTTTGGGTGTCCACCGAAACGGTTCCAAGCCTGAAAATGCGGATCGCCTACATGAAATATGATTGGGAACGCTTCAATGACCAAGATGGTGGTCACTTGTACTCCGATGCCGTACGTTGGATTTCACTCCAATCGGGTTGGAGTTTGTGGCAACAAAACCCCATGCTTGGCACTGGTGCTGGCGACTTGCTCAGTGAAACCAAACGCAACACGGCAGCCTTGTTCCCAGCCTATGCACAAGAGCCGCGATTGCCGCACAATCAGTTCGTTTTTATTCTGGCCAGCACAGGTCTTTTTGGCTTGATATCCAGCCTGATAGCCTTCTTAAGGCCCATTTATTCGGGTCGTAAAAACGGACTATTTATCAGTTTCCAAATCATGGCATTCGCGTCGTTCTTAATTGAATGTACCCTGGAAAATGCGATCGGAGTCGCTTGGTTTCTGTTTTATGGATTGTGGTTTTTGATGCCTTGGAAAGGAAAATCCTATCATTCAAAACCTCAAGTGTAAATTTGCAATAAAATTTATCCATATCTTTTGCAGCACAAATCGAAGGAAAGTTTTGTGTGTTCCAAAACGGACAGCTTCGGATTCGATGAACAACTACCATGCAAGCAAAAAAATCCTTCGGGCAACATTTCTTAAAAGACGAACTAATCGCCGAACGCATCGCCGAAGGTCTGTTACAAGCAAAACAAACTGGCTGTGTACTGGAAGTTGGCCCCGGTATGGGCATGCTGACCAAGTACCTGCTGGCCCACCCGGAATACGAGACTTTTGCGGTTGAAGCAGATCGTGATATGGTGGAGTATATGAACAAAAACTTCCCTGAATTTGCCGAAAAGCATCTAATTCCCAAGGATTTTTTGGATTTTAATGCCCCTGAATTTTTTGGCGCAAGACAGTTTTGCCTTATCGGAAACTACCCCTACAACATCTCCACCCAGATTCTTTTCAGGCTTTTGGATTGGCGAAACCAGATCCCTGAAATGGTTGGGATGTTCCAAAAAGAAGTCGCCGACCGGATCGTGTCTAAGCCAGGCTCCAGAGTTTATGGCATTACCAGTGTGTTGGCGCAGGCCTATTTTACAACAGAATATTTATTCACGGTTGAACCGGGTTCGTTCAATCCACCGCCCAAGGTCGTTTCGGCTGTGATCCGGCTGACACGTAAAGATGGGTTTGAGCTGGGTTGCGATGAAAAACGCTTCAAAACCATTGTAAAAACAGCTTTTGGGCAACGACGGAAAATGCTCCGAAACACGCTCAAACCTTTCTTTGACAACGAATTGTTGATGAACGACCCTTATTTCGAAAAAAGACCCGAAACGCTGGGCTGGGAAGAATATGTGGCTTTGACAAATCGGGTAATTGAGGAATAACCTATGAAAGAACAACCTTCCTATTACGATCTGGTGTACGCCGTTGTACAACAGATTCCCCGTGGTCGCGTAACCAACTACGGTGCCATCGCAGACTTCATTGCACTGGGTTCTTCGCGTATGGTAGGCTGGGCCCTGAACAACTGCCACCAGATGGATCATGTGCCCGCGCATCGTGTGGTGAATCGAAAAGGAGAATTGAGCGGAAGGCATCATTTCTCCCCGCCTGCACTGATGCAACAACTACTTGAAAATGAAGGCGTTAAAATTGAAAATGACTGCGTTATAGATTTCAAGGTTCACTTTTGGCATCCCATTGAATTGGGGGATGACTGGGAAGCGTTTTGATGAATTCATTCATTGTCAAACAGTTTTACAAAAAACGCGTTACATTTGTCTCACTGAGTTTAGCATTTTGCAACAAAACAGGTCATATCAGCGCATAGGCGCATGGGCATTGGTGCTTCTTTTCTCGGCCTTCTGGTCCTTGAAAGCAACACATGTGCTTTTGTCGCACCACCACGATGAGGAGCACCTAGTTTGCGAAGCTTCCCATGATTCAAATAGTGCGCATATCCATGATGAGCGCTGGGCGAATGATAATTGCTCCCTCTGCGCTTTCGTAATTTCGGCTTCGGAATCTTTTTCCTTGCTAGCGCTGCCTGATTTTCAGGCTAAACTTCCTGACTCCGCACCGCCCGTTGGCTACCAGGCACCTCTTTTTGCCAAAAAAGCCCACGATGCTGCCATGCGTAGAGGCCCGCCTTCCAGGGTTTAAGGGTAATGGGTAATTGGAATATTGGTGATCGGGCAACCGGCCGTCAGGGCCAATTTTAGGACGATGTCTCGAATTTTCCAATTCGAGAATTTTCACTTTTCTATTCTTGCATTTTATGCTAAAAAGCAAAGCCGTATGGCTGGGCTTTTGCTCGCTGTACTTTAGTCCTTTGTTAAACGCTCAGGACTGTCACCAGGCCCTGCGTGGGCATGTCACAGAACTGGGGACTAACGAACCTCTGGCCTATGCCACTGTGTTTGTACAAGAAACCATGGCAGGCACCGAAACTGACGAAAACGGGTACTTTGCCATTCCAAATCTTTGTGAAAAAACCGATTATACGGTGGTAATCCGCCACCTGGAATGCGCCCATTTTACGCAGGTGGTGCAACTCAAAGAGAATGCACAAATGGATTTCCATTTGACGCACAATGCGATATTAAACGAGGTGATCATTAAAGAAAAAGCCATCGCTCCGCCCCCCACGCAGGCCGAAAATTTGGTTGAAAGAGCCGATCTGGAAGCCTCAAAAGGGCTTAATTTTAGCGAAACCTTGCGAAAAATTCCAGGTGTTAGCCTGCTGAGTTCTGGTGGCACCATTGCAAAACCTGTTATTCAAGGACTTCATAGCAACCGCATCGCTATTGTAACCGATGGTGTGACCTTGCAAAGTCAGCAATGGGGCAGCGACCATGCCCCGGAGATCGACCCTTTCGCTGCCGATAAAATCACCGTAATAAAAGGCGCAGCCGGGGTAAAATATGGTGTAGGCGCAATGGCTGGTGCCATAGTACTCGAACCCGCTCCTTTGCGCAAGGAAACAGGCATCAATGGCTGGGCAAGTTTGGGCGGATTTTCAAACGGGTTGGGTGGAGTAGCTTCGGGGAGTATGGACTGGCGGCCTCGCCGTGGTGGCATGACTTTCCGAGTTCAGGGGACAGCTAAACATAGTGGCAACCTCCGAGCGCCCAACTATTGGTTGGGTAATACAGCGGCTCAAGAATTTAATTTTTCTGCCATTGCCGATTGGCAACGCAATCGCTGGCATCATACCTTAAGCACTTCCCAATTTGGCCAGGAGTTTTCAATCCTCCGGGCCGCCCATACCGGAAGTATCAGTGATTTGCTTTTGGCGATTCAAAGTGAAACACCGCGCAATAACCTTGATTATTTCACTTATAAATTGGATCGCCCCAAACAGCGTGTACAACACAATGTCTTGAAATACAAAGGAGTATTCCATATAAACGACCTATGGAAGCTTTCAGGTCAATACAGTTTTCAAAACAACCAGCGACGCGAATATGACCGAGGGAGAGCCAATACCGTCGCAGAAGACAAAGCCCAAGTAACCTTTCAGTTGTGG
>JBBQLD010000038.1:0-18485 GCA_038327555.1 Chitinophagales bacterium | reverse complement strand
TATTTATTCAAAACGAAAACTGGATGTCCGGGAGGTGGAAGCGAAAGAAACCGAAATGCCACTCACCGCCATTGAAATCCTTTCGCCCTCGCAAACCATTGATTTCCTTCAATCAAAAGTTTGGAATATTTATTTCCCGGCAGGAGTCGGGTCGGTCTGGATCGTAGTGCCGCAATTGAAAAGCATTCAACTGCTTACCCGCGACGGTGAAGAAGTTTTTCATAAAACAATATTGAATGACCCGACCACAGGAATCAAAATCAATGTGGAAAAGGTATTTGAAGACTTGGTGTAAATTAGTGCGCCATAATCACCAACTTCCGGGTATAAATACGCGTACCCAGCTCCAAGCGCACGAGATAGATCCCCGGGCTTTGACCCACCAGTTGGAGCGGTTCGGAAAGTTGCTCAGCAACGAACGTTTTTTCCAAAATACATTTCCCGAAAATATCCAGTACGCTCAAGCGGCCGCTTGCAACTGCGCCAAAATCTGCCTGCAACATAGCGTATCCATTACTCGTGGGATTGGGCGATAGTTGGAAGGAGAAGGTGTCAGCAGTAGGCATATTCGCAGCCGAAACACAGTTGGCTGCTGTAGGCAAGGGCTGCGTGCAATCCCACAAGAGATCGCCATGTTGGTAACCGGACAAATACGGTGGTGTACAAATCGGGCCAGCGATGGTTACCAAACAATTTCCTATATAACTCCCATCGCAGTAAAAGAAGTCGGTGAATTCAGCATCCATGCCAACGACTACATGGATGCCCAATATGGGAATAGCATTGAAATTCTGGTAAAGCGTAAGGTCCAAGGCTGGTTGCGTTGCTGAACAATCGGGATATTGGGTAAAGTAATGCTGGAGGGAGTCTTGCAGCCAAGGCATACACAAAGGCGTCGTATAGCATTCATAATTGGAATTGCAAGTGACTTCCGATGTCAACGGGTCGCCTTGCGCTTGGAGGAACTGTACCGAGCAGTCGGGATGGATTAAAAAAGTCCAGCTGCGCTTAAAAAAGCAGCCCGATGGACAATCACCCCAACCTGTTTTGTAGCGGAGTGTCACCGCTCCCGCCACGGTGTCGAGCATAATATCGTTGCCGTCTCCAGCGACCCCATTCGGGTCAGCATGTGTCCCTGGAATGTTGTTGAAAAGTTTGGCCAGGGCCACCGTGTTCAACAGCTCCTCATTTTCAAGGAAAAAGAAAAACTTGCTGAACTGGTAACTGCTTGTTTTTTTCAATTGGTAGCGCAGGAACAAATCATCCACCGTGGCATTGCCGGTGGGAAAAACATCTTGATGCAGATTTTTGGCCCAGATAGCGCTGGTATCTACCACAAGCGTAATACCCACTGGACTGGCAGGCGTGATATCGAGACATTCCGTCACCGTATCGCGTTCCGGGTACTGGGTGGCGTTGAATACCGCCGATAGAGCCTGAAGCACAGGGTTATACAAAACCGCAGGAATATTAACTGAGTCAGCCCAAGCAGGGTCGCCAAGCATCTGGCGCAGGGCGATGACTTTTGCACTGCCGAGGTAGTGGTGGCGCACCAGGGTAGGGACGGCGCAGGAATCGGGCAATTGGGCCGAGAGGCTGGTTGTGATAGTCAGGACGGCCAATAGCAAGGGTATACAAAGTTTGGTCATAGCGGTATAAGATCAACTGAAAGGGTGATATTAATCATTTTTAAGGGGGAGCATCTCCCTAACCTTTATCCCAGCAAAACAAAAATTCGACAACAGATCATGAAAAAGATACTTGTTCCCATTGACTTCTCTCAAAGCGCTAAAAATGCGCTGCTTGTAGCCGCTGAGATTGCTTACAAAAGCGGTGCTACGCTGGAGATGCTCCATGTAAACTTGGCGGCTATTTACTCGGCTCCGTTTTCGGAGTACATCGCAGTGTCAGAGTATGTGGTAGAAGACCAGCAATATGACGAGTCTGCTGCTTTGGCGATGGAAAAACTCAAAATGGAGATTTTGGCCATGCCCACTTACTCGAACTTGGACATAAAAACACGGGTAGAAGAAGGGTATATTCACTCCACGGTGCGCAATGTGGCCAACGAAGACGATATTGATTTGGTCGTGATGGGAACCAAAGGCAGCTCCGGGATGGGTGAGTTTCTGCTGGGGTCTAATACCGAAAAAGTGATTCGAACGGCCCCTTGCCCGGTGTTGGCTGTTCCAGAACACACCCAACAATTCCATCCAAAAATGGTGTTGTTGCCCTCCACGCTCAAAAGCGATCAGAAATCTGTGTTCCACTATCTAGCCAGTTGGGAAAAAACGTTTGATTTTCATGTCAAGGTATTGTACCTCAACAACCCTTCCGGCCTTCCTACTGATGGCTCTGCAGAAGCACAAAAAAACCGTTTGGCCGAAGCGGCTGGTTTAAAAAAGACCGACGTAATTATTACCTCCGGCACCTTATTCGAAGACAACTCAATCCTGATGGCCGCAGATGTTTGCGATGCCGATTTGATCGTAATGGCTACCCACCAACGGCAGGGTCTATCGCACTTCTTCTTTGGCAGCATTACAGAAGATACCGTCAATCACTCGCACATTCCGGTGCTGGCTGTGCCGATTGGATGGAAAGCATGAAAATGTCCAATGTCCAACAAGGAATGTCCAATGTCCAAGTAGTTGTTACGCTTGGTCGCTCGCAGTGACCTTATTGCGCTGAATAACAACTATTCCCAGGCGCAGCGCTTATTTGGACATTGGACATTCCTTGTTGGACATTGGACATTCCTGTTGGACATTGGACATTAAAACAAGCCCACCACTACGCCATTTTCATCAATATCAATCTTCTCTGCTGAAGGCACTTTGGGCAAGCCGGGCATGGTCATGATATCGCCGCAAACCATCACGATAAACTCGGCGCCTGCCGCCAAGCGCACTTCGCGAATATTGACAACGTGGTCTGATGGAGCGCCGCGCAATTTTGGGTCCGTTGAAAACGAGTACTGCGTTTTGGCAACACAAACTGGGTAATGCCCGTATTCTTCCTGCAATTTCTTGATTTTGTTGCGCACATCAGTATCGGCAGTTATGTCGCTCGCGCCGTATATTTTGGTGGCGATGGTCTTCATTTTGTCCCACAAAGGCTCCTCGTCCTCGTATAAGAAGTGAAAGTCTGACTTTTCACTTTCTGTAATTTCTACCACTGCTCTGGCAAGATCTTCCGCGCCTTTTCCGCCTTCGGCCCAGTGTTTGGAAACGACGACCGGTACGCCATAGGGGGCCAATTTGTGTTTCAACAGGTTGATTTCCGCCTCCGTGTCGAAGGTGAAATGGTTTATTCCTACCACGCAGGGCAATCCGTAGTGGGTGCGAATATTGTGGACGTGGCGTTCCAGATTGGTAAAACCTTTCTCCAAGGCTTCCAGATTTTCCTGGTTGAGTTCTTTCAAGTCAACACCGCCATGGTATTTCAAGGCCCGCAAAGTGGCCACCAATACGACGGCGCTAGGGCGCAAGCCTGATTTCCGACATTTGATGTCCATAAATTTCTCCGCCCCAAGGTCTGCCCCGAATCCAGCTTCTGTGACCACATAGTCGGCCAGTTTGAGGGCACTTTTGGTAGCGGTGACGGAATTGCAGCCATGGGCGATGTTGGCGAAAGGGCCCCCGTGGATGAAGGCCGGGGTATGCTCCAATGTTTGCACCAGATTGGGCTTGATCGCGTTCTTCAGCAGCACCGTCATGGCGCCATGCGCTTTTAGATCGCGGGCGGTTACTGGGCGGCGGTCATAGGTATAGCCGATCACGATATTGCCAAGCCGTTCTTTTAGGTCGTTGAGCGAAGTAGCCAGACAGAAGATTGCCATCACCTCAGAAGCGACCACGATGTCGAAACCATCTTCGCGCGGGTAGCCGTTGGAGATGCCTCCGAGGCCCACCACGATATCGCGCAAGGCACGGTCGTTCATGTCTACCACCCGTTTCCAGGTTACGCGGCGCACGTCAATATTTAGCGTATTCCCCTGATGTATATGGTTGTCCACCAAAGCGGCTAAAAGGTTGTTGGCTAGTGCGATGGCGCTAAAATCTCCTGTAAAATGCAGGTTGATGTCCTCCATGGGGACCACCTGTGCGTAGCCGCCGCCAGCTGCGCCGCCTTTCATACCGAACACCGGGCCGAGGCTGGGTTCGCGCAGGCAGATCATTGTTTTTTTGCCGATGCGGCTCAGGCCGTCGCCGAGACCGACGCTGGTGGTGGTTTTGCCTTCGCCCGCAGGAGTGGGGCTGATGGCCGTGACAAGGATGAGTTTGCTGTTTGGATTGTCTGGAAGGCTGTCCAGATACGCCAGGTCTACTTTGGCTTTGAAGTGTCCGTAAGGTTCGAGGACTTCGTCGGGGATGCCGAGTTTTTCGGCGGCGAGTGGAATGATGCGTTTTGGGGTGGCAAGCTGGGCAATTTCGATATCCGAGAGCATAAGTTGGGTTTAGATGTTAGAAGGCGGGGGCAAGATACGGGAAGATTGATTTTGTGATTTAAAGAAATGCAAGCGTTTATCTTTGCCAACCTAACAATTCCAGCAATGCTCAATATTAATGTTCTTGATGGCCTATTTGGGGCTTTTTTTGAAGCCGCTTTTGGCAAAGGTGCTGACGCACTTGAAAACTAAGTATTGAAGAAGAGGCCCGGTATTTCAAGCCCTATCCGCCCATAGCCTTGGAGGGGTAGCCCATCGAAAAAATCCCGCCCTTCGTCTCCTTTTCAAAACCTGCCGCCGCTTCCCTTGTTATCCCCTTTTTAAAAACACTTGTCAAAGACCGTGTACCCTATTCCGTACACCCTGAACCGTTCCACTATGCTATCCGTTTCCCAACTCACAAAACAATACCGCACCGCCCACAATACCGACCTCACGGTACTCGACGACGTGAGTTTCAAACTCGAAGCAGGGGACACCTTCGCCATCGTAGGGCCTTCCGGCTCCGGCAAAACCACACTGCTTGGCCTTTGCGCCGGACTAGATCGCGCTACCAGTGGCTCAGTATCACTGAACAACATCGCGCTCGACCCTCTTTCTGAAGACGAGCGTGCGGAAGTACGCAATAAGTACGTCGGTTTCGTTTTTCAGAATTTCCAACTTATACCAACGCTTACCGCACTCGAAAACGTGATGGTACCGCTCGAACTTCGGGGAGATAAATCTGCCGAGAAGGTTGCACGGGAGTTGCTCGGTAAAGTCGGTCTTTCTGATCGCCTCGATCATTACCCAACGCAACTTTCAGGAGGCGAACAACAGCGGGTGTGCATCGCCCGGGCATTTTCAAACAGTCCCAAAATTCTCTTCGCCGACGAACCAACGGGCAACCTTGACGTTGACAATGCAGCAGGTATTGTAGATCTGATTTTTGAACTCAACCGCACGGCAGGCACTACACTCGTGTTGGTTACCCACGATACGGAATTGGCTCAGCGGACGCAACGAATTCTGAAAATTAAGGGTGGAAAAGTGGAGTCTTTAAATGGCAGTGCGCAGCAGGCTTAATGTCTTCAGACGTTCCTAAGCATCAAGAAAACAACACATACACCGCCCAAGCACCCAAGTACGCTGCAACACTCATAAATACAAACTGCAAAACCGCCCATTTCCAGCTCCCTGTTTCGCGGCGCACCACAGCCAAGGTACTAAAACACTGCATCGAAAGGGCATAGAATACCAGCAATGAAAGGGCTGTAGCAAGGGTATATACAGGTTTGCCGGTATCACTAAATTTCTCCTTTTTCATACGCTCTCGGAGCGTGGCCTTGGCTGCATTATCGGAGCGGTCATTGATATCAGCTTCTAGTCCGCCCATATTGTATAGTATGGCCAAAGTGCCCGTAAAAACCTCTCGAGCTGCAAATGAGGTAAGCAGCGCGATGCCAATTTTCCAGTCATAGCCCAAGGGGCGAATTGCAGGCATCATCCATTTCCCGGCTTGGCCGGCCCAGGAGGCTTCGAGTCGGCGTTGTTGTACAAGTCCCTCAGCGTCAAGGGTGTCCAACTTAAGCTGTTGCGCCTCTGTTTGAGCAGCTTTGTCCGCTTGCTCAATGGAATCGCCCGGACCAAAACGGGATAAACCCCAAAGCGCAATCGATACGACCAGGATTATTTTACCTGCACCTACAATGAAGGCCTGCACTTTTTCCCAGGTATTCAGCAGCACATTTTTCCAAATCGGCATTCGGTATACGGGCAATTCGATGGCCAGGAAAGAGTGTTCCCGCCGATGCAACCAGTGTTTCATCGCCCAGCCAGAGGCAAAAGCTGCCAATACGCCCAATACATACATTGCGCCAAAAACGAGGGACTGTAAACTGAATATCCCGCCTATTTTTATGGCCGGAACAGCTATTCCAATCAAAACCAAATAAACCGGAATACGAGCACTGCAACTAATAAATGGGGTCACCATCACGGTAATGAGTCGTTCTTGCCAGTTTCCGATGGTGCGACTGCTCATAATGGCTGGCACAGCACAGGCCGTTCCACTAATTAGCGACACCATGCTTCGCCCGTTCATCCCAAATCGGCGCATCGTTTTGTCAAACATAAACACCACCCGGGCCATGTAGCCAACTTCTTCCAAAATACTGATAAGCAGGAACAGGATAGCAATTTGGGGTACAAAAACCAATATTCCACCCAGTCCGGCAAGAATGCCATCCGTGAGCAATTCGGTATACCAGGCCGCGGGCATTTGGCTAGTCAGAAAAGCTGAAAGGGTACCGAAACCGCTTTCAATCCAGTCCATTGGATAAGAACTCCAGTCAAATATGGCTTGAAAAACAAGCATCATTACGGCGAAGAAAATCAATGGCCCGCCAAGACGATGCGTCAATACGGCATCAATTCGATCCGTCGGGGTATTAGGGAAGGTAGGTGGGCTTGTGACTGTGGCCTGGGAGATAGGCGTGAAACGGTCGTAACGTTCCAGCGTTTCGTCTACCTGAGCACGAAGTGATTGGAAGCTTTTGGTCGAGACGATGGTCGCAACAGTCTCCTTTTCAAGGGGTTTCAAAAAATGAAGCCAATTCGCATGGTGTGCGATAAGTAAAGCGCGGTACGGGTTTTCTACCCCAAGATTTTGTCGAATAGCCTCCGAGACTTGCTTTTCTGATTCAGTTAACGGATAGAATGGTTCACGGTTTACAGGTTCTCCTGCCTGCGTTTGCCGTTTACCGTGAACCGTGTTCCGTGAACCGTCTACCATTTTTTCCAACTCCACAATGAGTCGCATGGTGTTGTGTCCGGTTCGTCCGGAGATCGAAATGACAGGGACGTTAAAAGCTTCGGAAAGTTTGGAGGTATTCACTTTGATGCCCAATTCTGCTGCGCTGTCCGACATGTTGAGCGCAAGCAAAAGGGGGACGTTCAGATCCAGTAGTTGCGTAAATAGCAGCAGGTGCTTTTCTAGTTTCGTCACATCGGCCACATACACCATCGCGTCCGGAAAGTTCGGATCAGCAGGATTGGTCAGCACGGAGGCCACCACTTTTTCATCTGTGGAGGTTGGGTAAAGACTATAAGTGCCAGGGAAATCGGAGAGCGTCGCTTCCTGACCACTTGGGAAATGCAGGGTACCTTCCTTGACCTCCACGGTAATACCGGGAAAGTTGCCAGTGCGCTGACGCAGCCCAGTCATTTGATTAAAAACTGTGGACTTGCCGCTGTTTGGATTGCCGATTAGGGCTATTTTAAGTGGGGGAGAGCCTTCGTCGCCGTGCATAAATAAGGGGTGCGAAATTCATTTCGACCAGAGCCAAATAGAGTTACATCTCTAAAAGAATACTAGCTGCTTCTTCTTCGCGGAGTGCAAACCGAACGCCATCAACTTTCACATAATAAGCACTGCCAAAAGGAGATTTTCGAATCATCTCAATGCGTGTGCCCGGCAAAAAGCCCATAGAAGTGAGCTTGCAAGCCAAGGCCGAATCATCAAAAGCGATGGCCCGGGCGCTTTCATTGACTTTCAAATCGGGGACGGTGCGATAACGACGTTGCATTTTTTTTCGGCTAATTCTTATTTAGACAAATTCGACCCACAAATGTAGTGCGGTAAACCCTTTGAAGGGTAATTTTATCAAAAAAATTAGGGGCAGGGGATCTTGTATTTTAAAATGTCTAGTAGTCTGCTGTGATTCACACGTTCCTTAATTCTGGTGAATAATCTTTTTAGAAAAATAGGCCGGGGCCGTTTTATAGAATTCTCCATTGGTGTCCAATTGTTCATATACATCCAAAGGGCCGTATGCAGGCACTTCATTCTCCAACACCTTGCCTTGCAGTCGATCCAGCTCGCGCTCAATGTCAAGCAATGCACTTTCGATATTGGGCAACGGGCGATGAATAATAAGGCGCACAATGCCTTCCGGGTCAATAACAAGTGCCAGTCGATCGCAGCCGGGTTGAGGGCGGCGGCCAGAAGCCAGTCCAAAAAGTTTAGCGATGTGAAAATCAAGGTCTTCAATGACCGGGGCTTTCAGGTAAATACCGATGAAACGGCGGGCTTTGTCGGCCCACTGATTGTTTTGGCGCAGTGGTTCATTGGAAAGGGCGAGTACTTTGGTGTTGCGTTCATTGAGCCAACGTTCTTTCATGGCCAGGAAAGCCGAGAACATCGTCCATGCTGTGGTGAAATTAGCTGGGTGTGCGAAAAAAATGCACCAGCAACCCTCGCTGTATTCCGGGAAACGAAGTAGCCCTTTTTCAGTCTGAACCTCAAAGGATGGGGCGATATCGCCGATTTGCGGTAGTTTTTTTTTGCGTTCCATTTTTAGAAAGGTTTTTATGTCATCTACCTGAAAGTAACCAGTTATTATTTACCTGTTCCTGAAAAGCGTCGTGGGGTTGGTTCTTCGTTCAAATTCGCCTCAAAAATAAGCTGCTTTTATGAAATATCCAGCTGATATCAGCGAAAACATCATCGTAGTTTTGCACCCTATGAAAGTTGCCGGATTCACCTTTGTCAGAAATGCCCTCAAGTATGACTATCCAGTCGTGCAGGCGATTACCTCTATTTTGCCCATCTGCGATTATTTCATGGTGGCGGTTGGGAAATCAGAAGATGCTACACTAGAATTGGTTCGTAGCATTGGAGATCCCAAAATCCATATTATTGAAACAGAATGGGATGACTCGCTTCGAGCAGGTGGGCGGGTATTGGCGATGGAAACGGACAAGGCATTTCAAGCTATCCCGCCCGAATACGATTGGTGTTTTTACATCCAGGGCGACGAGTGTGTGCATGAAAACGAGCTTGTTGCCCTTAGAGCGAGTATGGAACGATGGCTACATGACCCCCAAACGGATGGATTGCTTTTTGATTACCGACATTTTTATGGCGCTTACGATTTTATCGGAAAAAGCCGTCGTTGGTATCGACGCGAGATTCGCATTGTTCGGAATGACAAACAGATTTTTTCATACCGAGATGCACAGGGGTTTAGAAAGGGCAACGGGACCAAATTGCAGGTTCGCCGTGTACCTGCGCATATTCATCACTACGGCTGGGTGCGGCATCCTGGAGTACAACAGCAAAAGCAATTGCATTTTAAAAAAATGTACCTCAGTGATGAAGCGGCGCTACATCATGTCGGCAACCACGAAACTTTTCCCTACGATGGTTTAGAGCCGCTGGAACGGTTTGAAGGAACCCACCCGGCAGTAATGTTGCCGCGTATAGAAGCACAAAATTGGACTTTTCAGCGCGACCCCACCCAAGCTCGTTGGCCACTTAAAGACCGAATTTCTAACTGGATAGAAAAATGGACAGGCTGGAGACCTGGAGAATATCGGAATTATATTTTACTCAAATAAGGCGCTAACTTTTGCCAAACCTTAACGAAAGTAAATTTTGAGGTAACGTACTTTTGCCGCCCATTTCTTTGCGCAGGTTTTTGCTTTCGCAGATTTTTAACTCAAAAACAAAATTAAGCATGAGAAAAATTGCCGGCTCCGCGCTCCTTCTTGCGGTCATCGCTATCGCTACCCAATCTTTTAGGGCTCCAGACCCTGAACCGCTGAAATGGTACACCTGGGAAGAAGCCGTAGCGCTCAATAAAACCAAGCCCAAGAAAATTGTGGTGGATGTATTTACCAATTGGTGCGGCTGGTGCAAAAAAATGGACAAAGGCGCGTTCACTGATCCGGATGTAGCGGCCTACATTTCGGCTAATTTTTACCCGGTGAAACTCAATGCAGAACAACACGAAGAAATCAAATTTAGCGATGAATCCTTCGGCTTTGTCGCTGGTGAAAATGGGCGTGGGGGCGTTCATGCGCTTGCCTATGCTTTGCTCGATGGACACATGGGCTATCCAACGCTGGTGTATCTGAATGAAAAATACGAGCGCATCATGATTTCCCCAGGGTTCAAGGAAACGCCGGATCTGTTGAAAGAACTAAAGTTTGCTGCGGAAGAAATTTACAACAAAACCAGTTGGGATAAATATAAAGCGGGGAAGTAAGATTTGAGGTTAGACCTTGGATTTGAGCGTTTATTCCAACAAAAAATGAACGGGGCGAATGGCATGCATGCCATTCGCCCCGTTTAAAATTTATCTGAAAGAAACCTGAACAATTAACCGCAATTTCAACGATCAATTTTAAATTCAAACCGCGTTCCTTAGGCAAGCCTACGGCGGGTAAAACTTCAAATCTCCAATATTACTTTTTCCAAGGCAGCTCCAATACACGTTGAGCAGCCAAGCGGCCCACTTCGAGACCTACTTCACAGTCCATGCGGAAGTGAACGCCCAATGGAATACGCGAATAGGCATCTTCTTCGCCCAACTGAGAGAAAGAAGTAAATACCCGTGGTGTACCCAAAAACTCGGTGCGGAGTTGGTGACAAAAGTCTGTAAACGTGTAAGTGCCAGGGTGACTGGCGTTGTATTCAAAGAAAGAAGAGAGGATTTTCCCGCCGGCACCGCCAAAGCCTGAGTGGCCAGATGGGTAAGCTGGGAAAGCTGGAGTGACACCATATTGACCACCTACTGCACGAGCGTCCAATATAGGAAGCCAGTTGGCGGCATCTGGGTGTTGTTGAGACACCACTCGACGGATATAAGTCACAGGACGCTCAACGTTGTAGGCATATTTAGAGTGCCAGAGTGCAACACCTGCATCGCTAAGTGCCAGACCCATTTTGGCATAAGCTTCAGCGCAGCCGGCGAGGTCAAGTTCTTCATTGGCTGCTACCTGGTTGAGTACAGCTACAAGGCGGGGAGGCGGGGCGAATGTCAGGTTAAGGATATCATCACTCCAGAAAATGGCTGCCCAACGTTGATTAGCCGCCCAATTTTGCAGAACCGGGTCGTTGGCTGGCGGGTTGTTGATGGTATTCACGGTACTAAACACCTCCAATGCTTGAGAGTAAAAAGGAGAGGCAGGGTGTTCGCCGTAAGTAATTGGCGGGCGGCAAAGCCTTTCATCAGGTTTAAGCGCAAACGTGCGCACCTGGCCCCACTGCGGGAACATTGCTTTGGTATTATCTGGAGGGGTTGGGAGCCATAAGCCAGGGCCTACGGGTGCGGTATAAGTTGCAGGAATAGGGTCAAGGAATGCATTGTGGCCAATCCGGTCGCTTGTCTCCCAAACGTATACTGCGGCGGCAACTTCTCGGCCAAATTTTTCAGAACGATCCAGAATTTCAGGCGTGGTTTCCTGTGCGTGTTGTCCGTGCAATTTAGCACGAGTGATCGCAATCAGCCCAAATGCGTGGGTAACATTTACATTCGGGTCGTTTTGCATGTGTGGAAAAAAACGCTCCATTAAGTAAGCGTAAGACTCATTGACACAAGCAGGCCAGTAGTACTCCAGATTTGGATCTGCTTGTGGTAAATCCAACCCAGGGTAAAGTGGTGCCAGAGAACGATTCTCAGGAATGCCTGCTACCACACACTCGTATGCCGAAAGACCAAGGTAAGCCAATGCACGCGGGCCAGGACCCGGGCGATAGCCTCTTGCGTAGCGGTCTATTTGCAGGAATGTTTCATTCCAATCCCAATACACTTTATAGTTGTAATCATGTGCAGAAGGAAGGGAATCATCAAAGTCCTTCTCGCCGCAAGATTGTGGAACGAGCATAAACCCTAACAGGATTGCTCCGAGCGTAAAGATTTTTGTAAGTTGAAATACCTTCATAAGATTTGTAAAATTTTGATGCCGAATGGCTTGATTAAAGCGAGGCAAATATCGTGCTAAATTTAAAAGTGTTTAGTCATCAAAATTGCCTCATTTGTTACGGACTGCAAAAGTCTGATTCTTTTGGCAAAAAAAAATGAAAAGAACTTAAAATAGTAATAGAAAAAGGCCTGAATATGCAGATAACCACATAACAGGCCTTTTTTTTAATTCCTTTTTAATTTTTTTACTAAGTACCTATGAAATAACAACCTCAGGATTTAGAGGGTCTAATTTGGTCCCGAGTACTCGAGACCAAATTATGCTCCTCCAAATCGTGAGGTTGTTATTTTATCGTTACTAAGCCGTCGTCGCATTGGGAATAATTGACTGTGCCTCTTCCCATTGATAAAGTCCTTCGATGGATAAATATCGCTCGCCGGTATCGTAATTAAAACCCAAAATTCGTGCTCCCTCTGGGATTTCTGGCAGCTTTTGCGCAATTGCTGCAAGGGTTGCGCCGGAGGAGATGCCGCCGAAAATGCCTTCTTCCAAGGTGGCCCTGCGTGCATATTCAAAAGCATCCTCTTTTTCAACCTGAATTACACCATCGAGCACCTCGGTGTGCAAATTGCGCGGTACAAAACCCGCTCCAATACCCTGAATCGGGTGTGGCCCCGGCTGTCCGCCTGAAATAACCGCACTAAGCGTGGGCTCAACCGCATAAACTTTCAAATTTGGAAAATGCTTTTTCAGTTCTTCGCCTACGGCAGTAATATGCCCCCCTGTGCCCACGCCAGTGATCAAGACATCAATACCTTCAGGAAAGTCTTCCAGGATTTCCTTTACTGTGGTTTCTTTGTGCACCGCAATGTTGGCTTCGTTTTCAAATTGCTGCGGCATCCAGGCTCCAGGGATTTGTTCCACCAATTCCTGTGCCCGTGCAATAGCGCCTTTCATCCCTTTTTCCCGAGGAGTCAGGTCAAATTTAGCACCGTATGCAGCCATCAATCGTCTTCGTTCCACACTCATACTTTCAGGCATTACCAGCACGAGGGAATAGCCTTTTACAGCGGCTACCATGGCCAGTCCGATGCCAGTATTCCCGCTCGTAGGTTCAACAATGACACTGCCAGGCCGAAGTATACCTTTTCTTTCGGCATCTTCGATCATAGATATGGCTATTCGGTCTTTGATGCTGCCGCCGGGGTTGGCACGCTCCATTTTGATCCACACTTCGTGGCTGTTGCCAAAAAGGCGGTTGATGCGTACATGAGGCGTGTTGCCAATGGTGTCGAGAATGTTATTTGCTTTCATAAATGAGTTAAATATGATGGTCAATGTTTAATTCAGCGGAAAATGTTCAAAAAACAAACGCAAATTCTGCTTTTTAACGCTAAAATCTAAACACTACGCCTCCAACAAGGTTTAAAGAACAAGTTATTTTCTACCCGTTCTTAATTCTACTTTGTCAGATTAGCCGCATAGCGGCGAAGCGTCTGTAGCAAACATTTCCCTATGAAATTTAACATCCCGGACTCTGGTCTAAAGCGCGTTGTGATTGTCGGCGGCGGCTTTGGCGGGCTCACGCTTGCGCGTCGATTGGCGAAGTCAAAAGCATTTCAGGTGGTGCTCATTGACAAAAATAATTATCATCAGTTTCAGCCGCTTTTTTATCAGGTAGCTATGGCTGGATTGGAGCCTTCTAGCATTTCTTTCCCATTCCGAAAGGTCTTTCAAAGCTTTGAAAACACCTTTGTTCGAATGGCCAAAGTATTGGCTGTCAGGCCTTCAGATCAAGAAATTGAAACAAATATCGGGCCTTTGCACTACGATTATCTGGTGCTTGCTATGGGGGCCGACACCAATTGGTACGGGAATGAACGGGTGCGGTCTAATGCCATTCCAATGAAGTCTGTAAGTGAAGCACTTTTTCTCCGAAACGCAGTATTTGAAGATTATGAACGCGCGCTCACCGCAGATGGATATGACGATCGACAGCGATTTCTCGATATTGTAGTCGTAGGCGGAGGGGCCACCGGGGTAGAAGTCGCCGGTTCGTTGGCAGAAATGAAACGGCACATCATTGGCAAAGACTACCAGGAACTTGACCGGGACGAAATCCAGATTCACCTTATCCATGGAGATCCACGGGTGCTTAGTGCTATGTCGCCGGAAGCCTCAGCCAAAGCGGAACAATTCCTTAGCGAACTTGGTGTGAAGCTCTGGCTAAACAAAGTGGTAAAAGATTACGACGGCCAGACCGTTACGATGGACGATGGCGCTACCATTCGGGCCGATAAAATGATTTGGGCGGCTGGCATCGTGGGAAATAAAATTGAAGGCATTCCCGCCGAGGCTTATGGTCGTGGCAATCGCTTGAATTGCAATGAATTCAATGCCATAAAAGGCATGGAAAATATCTATGCACTTGGCGATATCGCCCTTCAAACCCATGAACCAAAATGGCCAAACGGCCATGCACAGGTGGCGCAACCTGCCATGCAACAAGGAAAACTACTGGCTAAAAACTTGATCAGAATTTCAGAAGCCAAACCGCAGAAACCCTTTCATTATCTAGACCTCGGCAGTATGGCTACCATTGGTCGGCACCGGGCGGTAGCCGATCTGCCCTTCTGGAAGACGCAGGGCGTTTTGGCCTGGATCATGTGGCTTTTCATCCATCTGCTCTATATCCTTGGCGCCAAAAACAAGGTATTTGTGTTTTTAAACTGGATGTGGAATTATCTTACTTATGACCAGAGTTTGCGGCTGGTGATTAAGCCTTGGCGTAAGCCAGAGGTCTGATTTTATGGTAAAACGAGAGACTATAAAAGCAGCGTGCGCGGGTATCAAGCTAGCATTGGCATACTCCGTTTGACCAATCGCGTCATTTCAGGTTAAATTTTTAACCCTTGGCTTGCATAACAAAATTGCCTGGTTATCTTTGCTATGCCTTAAACAAAATTGTTAACCTGTCACCCCAAAAATCTGTGTGGCCGCCATAGTTTTTTCTCCTGATAATTTATACGAGATTAGAAACGAAGGCGGCAAAATGAACCCAAGCGTTTAAACCGAAAAGAACCCTGGTGCGTGCTCTGCGTACCACCGTTCATCCAAACCGCGACTTAGTTTTGATTTAATCCAGGATTTCAGGGACAGGCCCTAAAAAAGTTCAGTGCCTGTCCATTCAGCGTGATTTTCGATGTTATTTCCGTGTGGCGTACTACGCCGCAGCGCTGGTGTCTTGCCCCGAAGTCAAGGTGCCGCCTTCGGCAAGCCTATGGCGGCTAAAAAGGGGGCGAGCAAATTTTTTCATTTTTCTTCAGCCCTTGCAACAAGCGTTGCGAAGGGTGCAAACAATCTTTTTTTACATCTAAAAAACTTACCATCATGTTAGCAAAATTTAATTTTGGAAGAATTGGGGGGGGCAGATGATGATTCTGTTCTTTTCCTTGTTAATTACGTTTAATGCCAAGGCCCAACAAGGCCCGATTTTAACAGTTAATTGCAACCAATTAAAGGTCGTGATCGTGCCCAAGCCTTATACGGGTACCAACGACCAAGCAAATTGTACAGGTTGTTGTAATAACAAATATTCCTGCAAGCAAATTGAATACGATGTTTTTTTACAAGCAGTACCAGGACCAAACCTACCCACGCAAGGCAACTTCATCTTGTCATACACGGAGCTGTACATAGTGCTTAACCTAAATCGGTTTGGTGCCCAGGCTTCTTCTATCAACGAAGCTGCTACAGAGAGTTGCCTGGCAACTTATTTAACCTATCCCGTTCCGATATCTGACGCTAGTTTTGAAGCGAATTCGGGGAGTGATGAGGTTACGCTGCATATTACCGATGAGCTGGATGCAACCCCTTTTATTCCCTTCACCAACTTTATGAGCAGCAGCTACCTGTTCAGTATCGTTGTAGATGCGTTCCCGGGGGAGACTTTTGGAATCGGCTGTGCAGATTTTACCTATGCCAGCGCAGCTAATTGTGAGAATCAGACCTGCACACCGACGCCACTAGCCTCTTTCCCCTTACCAAGTACTGTGAATACCGACCTGACACTATCCTTGGGTAATATTAATTGTAACCCGGAGGAATATATTGACCTGCCAATTCTCGTAAGCTCATCGTTATCAGGGATCATCGAGTTCTTTGATTTTGCTGTGGTTATTGACAATACAGCATTTGATGGTTTTAATGCTGCGCCGGAAATTCTTAGTGTTCTTGGCTTGCCACAAGTCACCATAGTTGACAGAGAAGATATTGACGGAAGCTACATCGTGAAATTCAGTTACACCGCACAGTCAGCGGCCTTGTTTTCTGGTACGGATGTCCAAATTGCCATCATAAGGATCTATCGTCCGCCCATTTTGACTCAAGCCTACAATATTGATGCCGCACTCTTAGCCGGGCGAATAATTACCAATTCTGGAGGAGGATCTGGAACTGACTTTGTTTGTCGAGCGCTTCAGTTGGGCAGTAACACTTCCGAACAATGTGCGGTCACAGTGTTGGCTGCTTGCCCAAAAATAAACTTTACAATTTCTAAAGAAACAATAAACCTAAATGATTGCAGCACCTTAAAAATGTATGCTGCCCTCAGTTGGAATCCTGCTGATTTTGGCAATGCTACCTCACTTAATTTCAACCAAATCAGAGCAATTCTTGATTTTGGGATGGACGCCGGGGTTACGATTTCAAGTGTTGCATTAGAGGGGTTTAGTTGCCCAAGTTCAGGAAATGACCCGGTCGGATGCCCAGGCAACTGCATTCAGTATTCGGGAAATACCGTAGAATTGTGCATCAACGTAGTCTCAGCGATTACCATCCAAAACAATGCCCGTATCGTGGTAACTTTTAATGCCCCAACAGGTTGTGTAAGGGGTGCTGTTATTCGTAAGATATTGTTAGACCTTGAAAATGCAAGCCCCTGCCAACCAGATTTAATCGTAGGAGGCTCGGTCTTTCCTTACTGTAGCCCGATGATGGTAGATTTTATAGAGGGCAACATTGCAGACGAGCTGCACTGTTGGATAGATGAAGTCGTGGTGTTTATAAAGGCCAATCAAGGCTCTGGTTGTGATAAAACCTTCCTTACCGGTTCGGGTGTGGATCCCTCTGATCCTGATAAATGGTGCAAGCCCTATACCAGTGGGTGTCTCTGCAGCATTGCTACGGTAGAGAGTTATAATGTCAAGCCAGAAAAAGACGATAACCCGCTGAACGGTGTGACGACATACGACCTAGTATTAATCAGCAAACATATCCTCGGCATAGAGCCACTGGCCAGCCCCTACAAGATGATCGCTGCAGACGCGAACAAGAGTAATTCCATAACCACTTTTGATATTGTGGAGCTTCGAAAGCTGATTCTGGGCATCCAATCCAACTTGCCCGGCAACAAATCCTGGCGTTTCGTGGACAAGGCATTTGTATTTCCAAATGCAAACAACCCCTTCCATACCGCTTTCCCGGAGACAAAAACTGTGAGCTCTCTTCCAGATGTGAATGTAAATTTCAGAGGGGTAAAAATCGGGGACGTAAACAATACATCCGTGGTCTCTTGCTCCACCAATTGCACAGCCCCTAGGCACCTGCCTGGAAGGTATGTTTTAACTACCCCCCGTAGGAGCGACTTGAAATCCGGGGACATTTATACTCTTCCGATACGCGCCGGGGGAGAAGCCCCGCTCATGGCCTGGCAATCGGCATTCCGCTTCGACCCGAACCTGCTGGAGCTCATCGGTCCTTCTCTGGGCGATGCCCAAGGGCTTTCTACCGACAACTTTAACTTGGCCCAAGCCAGCGAGGGTATCATCCGCGCCGCTTGGTTTGCCCAGCCGGATGCACTGGAAGAGGAGACCCTCATGCCGGGTCAATCGCTGTTCAACCTGACTTTTCGGGTCAAGCAGAGCCTGCCCGAAAGCACATCGCTGTTGAGCATAGATGAAAGCCTGATGCCCAACATGGGCTGGACGCCAGAAGGGGCAGAATATAAGCTCGAGACCTCGGTGAGCAGTAGCAGGGAAGGGGCTGAACAGCTCGATATGCCAGCTTGGGTGCGTTGCTGGCCAAACCCCAGCCTGGGGGAAGTAGTTTTTGATGTAATGGCCTTGCCACAGCCGCGCCACGCTCAATTGACTGTTTTTGATGCCTTTGGCCACCGGGTATGGTGGCAAGACCTAGGCAAAGAGACTGGCCCCGTACAGATCAACGTCCCGGAAGCGGCCAATTGGCCTGCCGGTGTGTACCACTGGGAGCTTCGGTTCGACAAGCAAAAATCTGTGGGTACTTTTGTGCGGCTGTAAAGCGACCAACCCGTCCTACGACTTTGAGC
>JBBQLD010000037.1:0-18493 GCA_038327555.1 Chitinophagales bacterium | reverse complement strand
CCCCTACAAACCCCCCCCCCCCCCACCCAAACACAAAAAAAAACACACCACCAACACAACCCCTCCCCCCCCCTGCCACTAGTAATGCGATTTTTTGTTTCATCGAAAATTAGTTTAAGCGTGAAAGAAAATTGTGTACCCCAAAGGTCAGGGCAACAATCCTTCCCCTCAAAACGACAACTACAGACATTAGTGGACTTAAGCGGACAACCCTCTACTCAATCTGCCAATTTCATTCCTTCGGGCTTTTCGCCCCCCCCCCCCGCAGAAAACGCAGGAGAATTTTCCTGATTCAGGTTTTCCACCACTTTTTCCCAGACCACTGGTGGCATTGGTTCCTTTTTGTTCCAGATGATTCCCAATTTTGCCATATATCGGCCTAGCGTTTTAGGGTGGATGTGCAGCTCATGGGCAAGCTCTTTTTTGCTTTTAAATGGTTTGATCATAAGATTAAGACGTGTTTTGTGTTTGAAACGCCCAGTATTACAAAAGTGCAGCCAAGCGCGTCCCCGAACAAGGACAGAAACCTGAAGTGCAATACAAGCAGATTTCAAGGTATTCGAGATCAGCCCACAAATATATAGGCATAAAATCCCAAAAATCTAGAACACTTTTTGGAGTTTATTCCCAGGCTCAAAGGATGTGTAGGAAAGGCTATACTCAAGCGCAAGCGCAGAGAATTGTTAAACTCAATCCAACAAGATCACACTTTTCCACTCCAATTACGCAATCCTCATACCTTCGCCAGCGTTTAATCCTGTCTTTAAAATGCGGATTTAAAATTCCGCGCTACATCCACCATCCCATTATTGTGCAAAAAATGTCACGTAAACTAATCCTCGTCCTTCCGCTACTATTGCTAGTGCTTGCCGTATCGGCCCAAGGCTCTGGCTCTTCCAAAAGTAAATCGAAAGATCGATTTCGGGAAAAAGACGACCGACGCTACCCTGTTCGGTTGGAAAACACCAAAGAACTTAATCTTCCTGGCACCGATTATGCACCGATTTATTACGACAACGGTATTTTATTCGTGTCCGCTCGGAGCAAAAAAGGTCCAAAAAGCGAGCGTACCGGAGAATCTTTTGAAGCACACTATCTTTCCACCTTTGACCGCTTGGGGGCTTTGCTCGCACCCAGCAAATTTGAGTTCAATGCCAGCAAAAAGTCAGATTTCCACGAAGGCCCCGCTACGTTTACCCGGGATTATAAAATTGCTTTCGTTACGCGGAACAACAATGATGATGGTGTGGTGCGCGGCGGGAAAGGCGGAAAATCCTCTCTGAAAATTTATCAAATGGGCTATGGTTTTCCAGATTGGTCTCCACCCATTGATTTGCCTTTCAACAGTGACGACTACTCCTGCATGCACCCCAGCCTCAGTCCTGACGAAAAATGGCTGTTTTTTGCTTCCGATATGCCGGGCGGGAGTGGCGGATTTGACCTCTACGCCGTAGAACGATTCGCAAGAGGCAAATGGGGCGAAGCCATCAACCTTGGCCCCAGCATCAATACTGAAAAGCAAGAATTGTTCCCCTATATGAGTTTCTTCGGTTCCTTGTTTTTTTCCTCCAATGGTCGATCGAACACGATGGGCAACATGGATATTTATTTTGTAAATAATCCGCTTAAAGTTACCGAAGAAACCGAAGTAGTCAACCTTGGGGAACCCTTCAATTCTCCTGAAAACGATTTTAGTTTCATCACAGACCCCGACGGACACAGCGGCTTTTTTGCCAGCGAGCGAAAGGGGGAGACCTACGGAAAATCCGACATCTTCCAGTTTTTCGCACCCAGTGGCCTTAGTGGCACTGGAAAGCCTGAAGTCAACCGGGCAAGAATCAATATCATTGACGAAAAAACCGGCCTCCCACTACAGGGTGCTGAAATCCGGATTTTTCAACCAACAGACGACGGTTTCATTGCTGGAAACAACGATTTCTACGACTTTGACTATGTTCCGCTGCCTGATAAGCCCGACGTATTTACCTTCCAATTGGTGCGCAAAGACGCGAAGGACATGGGAAAACCCGATCTGTTTTCCAATGTTGATGGGGGAGCTCAAACAGATTTTACCCGTTTTAGAAACTACTTGGTGATGGTGAGTGCTAAGGGCTACACTTCCCGTGATCGTTTTTTAGTGGTGGATTCTGATGATGAATTGAACCTCAACTTCAAAATGAAAGAAATGCCGCCCTGCCTGCGCTCAGGTGGCATCGTACTCACTACGGAGTTCAATACGCGTATTGCCAATGCAACCATTCGATTCGAACACCGCAGTTCAGGAGCGATAGAAACTGCTCGCACCACCCGCAATGGAGAATTTGATATCTGCTTGCCTAAAGAAGGTGAATGGATTGCCAAAGTGGAAAAAAGTGGCTTCCGCAACGAAACTTTCCGGCTAACTGCAGGCCGAAGCGCGCCCGCTTATGAAGAAGTACGATTAAAACCCCTAGAAGCAGGGGTGACGGTCGCCGAAACCATGCCGCTCGCCAGCGGACTTATGGAAGGCTCGGTATTTATTCTGGACAAGATTTTCTATGAATATAACAAAGCCACCCTCAATCAGGGTGCTGTACGTCACTTGGAAAATCTGCTCAACTGGATGAATACCTACCCAGAAATGGAGGTGGATCTGATAGCCCACACGGATGTTCGCGGGGATGCTCGAATGAATCAAGTCCTTACAGATGAGCGCGCTAAAAATGCTAAAATTTTCCTGGTGTCAAAAGGTATTGAAGAAAGTCGCATTAAAGCCTTTGGCAAAGGTGAGACTGAACTCCGCAACCATTGTACTGAAAGCGCTGAATGTTCCGACGAAGAACACCAGCAAAATAACCGCCTGGAAATTAAGATCCGGAAACTTGGTGTGCCGAAAAGGCCTTAAATTTTGAGTTAGTAAGCTAAAAGTTACCTGTTATTGAGGGGCAAGTTGGTAAAATACAGCTTGCCCCTTTTGCTTTCCCGATTTATAACTTCCTAACACTCAACTTGAAACTTGATAACTAACATTCAACTTGTCAAAACTCTGCCACCATTTGGCTTATTAACGCCCAGATGTAGCAATCGCCGTACCTTTGCAATCGCTATTAAAAACAAAAACTGTCTCACCAAATCATGCTGCTTCGCCTGACACTAGCCCTGTTATTGGGCCTTCCATTATCAACCTTTGCCTATCCAGGCGAACCGGAAGATGATTCTAAAGCGGGTACAGATGGGCCGCATGTTTTTTATCGTGGCAATAAAATCACGGTAAAATATGTATTTCGTCGCGACACTGCTGTGGTGGCCAAAACGCTGCACTTTAACTACAAAAAAGACATTTCGCTTACTTGTCAAGTCCCTGAATCTGGCGACTCGTTCTCTTTTCTGCTCCACGACAGCCCAAGCGAAGAGCCTACCACCTACCCTACCCCACCCAAACTACTTGCATTATCAGACATTGAGGGCGATTTTCAAGCACTCAAAACCATGCTTATTGGTGCAAAAATCATGGACAAATCGTTCAATTGGAGCTTTGGCACTGGACATCTTGTTTTGTTAGGCGATTACTTTGACCGTGGCATCAATGTGACAGAATGTCTTTGGCTCCTCTACAAACTTGAAGCCGAAGCGGAAGCCGCCGGGGGCAAGGTTCACTTTATTTTGGGCAATCATGAAGTCCTAAACTTACAGGGAAACAGCGCATACGTGCGTCGGAAATACCTTGAAAATGCCGATCTTATCGGTGAAGCCTATAAAAACTGGTTTGACCAGAATTCTGAATTAGGCCGCTGGCTTCGCACCAAAAACGCAGTTGAAAAAATTGGAGACTATGTTTTTTGTCATGGAGGCATTAGCCCTGAACTTGCACGCACAAATCTGGGACTTGCCGAGATTAATCGGATTAGCCGCCAGAACCTGGGAAAACCCAACGAAGCCATTGTCAGCGAAGATGCTAAAGCCATTTTTGACATAAAAACAGGCATTTTTTGGTATCGCGGCGCAGCCAAAAACCTTACTGCCAAGGAAGATATAACAGCCATACTGCAATTTGCCGGAGCAAAACGTATGGTAGTCGGACATACCATGCAGCCTGATCTCACCGCCTTTTATGGTGGACGAGTTATTTGTATTGACCTTTATCACGAGGAAAATATGAGGCAGGGCTTTATGAAATCCTTGTGGCTTGAAGATGGCTTTTGCTACGCGATGAACGATAAAGGCGAAAAATCATCCATATTCAGCGTATCCTTTCCCCGCAAAACAGAGTGATTAACTATGAAGTATGAACTATGATCTATGAAGTATGATGTATGATGTATGATGTATGAACTATGAACTATACTAGACTTGTTGCGGTGAGACTTTCAGCCGTACACTTTTTTATTTTGAAAATTTGCGCGTTCAAATTGCTTGTTATTCTGAACGTATTGAAGAATCTGAGGCCGAAGGCTGAAGCTTTTTCTTCTAAATTTTAGGCCTTCTGCCTCAGATTCTTCAATACGTTCAGAATAACAAGCCGCAAAAAAGAAGTGTACGGCTGGAAAGCGGTGAGAATAAGAGAAATGAGTAGGTTTCGGGCAAAAATCAAACATGGAGAATTTTTCATACCCCAAAAACGAGCGAGAATGGCGGGCGACCTACGGCATGGACGAGCAACGGTTCATGATCTTATTGCCTCTTTTTGAAGCGGCATACGTATCTGTGCATGGCCGCCGCATAGAACAAAGGGTGGCATATAGCCCGGAAGAACTGCGGTTCATTTCTTGTAAGTCCTTGTTATTCTTCACGTTATTCAGTTTGAAATCTGGGTGACCTACGATATTTTGGGATTTGTGTTCCAGTTGGATGTATCTAATGCCAAGCGTAACCAGGTGCTTGGGTTGGAGGTTTTGAAGGGAGCCCTTGGGGACGCGAACCTCTTGCCCAAAAGAGGATTTACTTCCCCGGAAGTGTTCGGGGCATATTTCAGCAGTCACAAGTCCGTCATTTTGGACGGTACTGAGCAACGGATACAACGGCGTGGGGATTCTGAAGAGCACAAAGCGTTCTACAGTGGTAAAAAAAACCTCACACTGCCAAAACACTAATTATCACCACTCCAGACCGCAGAATCCATTTTTTTGAGTGCTGTTTACGTTGGCAAAGTACATAATTACAGCATTCTTAAAGCCGAAAACAAGAGTATTTCAAGTGAGCGCATCAAAGTAGAACACAGTATCGGAGGGATGAAAAGGTATCGAATCTTATTAGAACGCCTCCGTATACATGATTTTGACCTTTACGACAACATTCTGAACGTCTGTGCTGGACCCTTGAATTTCTACTTAGTGCCTAACTGATTGATTTACAACACCGCAACATGTCTAATATATGAACTGTAAACGTTGGGGAGTTCAAACTTCATAGTTCATACATTATAGTTCATAGTTCATAGTTCATAGTTCATACTTCATACATTATAGTTCATAGTTCATAGTTCTAAAAAGCGCTAGTTGGTTTTGGGCGCGCACAAGATTGTGTTCTGGCGAAGCGATTTTATAATATACATCCCCTGCCAGCCAATCGGTTAAAAATCGCAAGGCCTGCTCTCCTACCATCCAGGCTGCGCCGAGCATCAAATTTTCCCGTTCAGTTTTGGTCAAAAAACGATCGGTTTCTTCTAAGAAACCCCGTTTCAATGCGTCCAGGACTTCTGTGCGAAGGCTTGGATTCTGGGCTGAATCTTCCGAACAATCTGGAACAAATGTGCGAACCATATCGCCAAAATCGGAGAGCAAAGTCCCGGGCATCACAGTATCTAAGTCAATGACTGCCATCGCTTTTTGGGAGCTGCTGTCAAAAAGAACATTACCCGCTTTGGTATCGTTGTGTGCTATTCTTAAGGGCAATTCGCCCGAACTTTTAAGCAGACTAATTTTATCAAAAACGGGCTTGGCAGCAAACATCGCCTTTATTTCAGACTGAGATCTAGCCACGCGGCCAACCGGATCTTGCCCTAAAACCTGTAAAAAAGCTTCCCAACGTCGATCCGTATCGTGAAACCCGGGAATGGTTTCCCCCAAAGTATATGCCGGAAAATCACGTAAAGCCCTTGCAAATGCACCATACGCACGAGCCGCCTCGTAGGCGATGTGCGGATCAGTGGTACCTTCCGGAGCGAATGAGTTTTCGATAAAGGAAAATGCCCGCCAGTAATTCCCAGCCTCATCTTTTTGTAAAAAGCGCCCATCAAGCCCAGGTAATGGCCTGGCGATTTGATACGGATAATCTTGCCCTTCAAGGTATTGACACACCTGAATCATATTGTACATGACAATTTCAGGTTGCTTGAACACCAGGTGGTTGAGGCGTTGAATCAAGGCTACCCTTTGTTCGCCTGCCGCCTCAAAATCTAGTCGGTAAGTGTCGTTGATGTTGCCAGTCCCGATCGGTTTTAACCCTAGAAAGTGGTCAAAAGCAAAAAAAAATTGGGCGATTTGGATCATGTTATTGATGAAATGCTGAAATAGGGTCTCTCTGAAATTATAAGACTTATTTCACCCGAATCAAATCTACCCCAGACTCCCGGACCATTCGATTCAATGCTGGCAAATCCGTTTCTTTCAAGGTCTTCCATTTTGCCAATTGCTCATCCGTTAGGCGAAACAACATTTCCCGCACCTCAATGGCTTGCTGTGTGGGTGCAAAATCACCTTCCACAGTTTGGCCCATGAGGTTGGCAAGTTTGTCGTTCAGGCGTACCGGGAAATTGAGCGGGTCTTGACTGCTGCGGTTTTTGGTCTGGTAAATGGCCTCTTCTACCTTAGTCATTGCTGAATCTATATTGCCAGCCAAGGTGCGGATAGGCTTGAGATCCACTCCCGCCCCGGTTGGGGAAGGAAGCCCATCTTTCATACTTTTCAGCTGCGCACGCACATTGCGAATTTCCTTGATTGCTCGGTGTGCTTCGGTCAGTTTAGCACCCACAGATTGTACAAAATCAAACTGTTGCGCAAAAACCTGCGAGGTCTGGCTCATGCGTGGGTCTGACAAGATGGTAAACGTTTGTTCCTCCGTTTTACCCGCTGCGGTGAGTCGGACGCGGTAGGTGCCTGGCATTGCCTTGCATCCTTCGAGGTCGTAGCTCCAGAGGATGATGCCCTCAAATTTTTCAGCGTCAGGATAGCGGTGATTCCATAGAAAACTATTTCCGCCAGCCTTTAAATCTTCCAATTTTCCGCCCCTATTCTCCCATGCAGCAGGAAGTTTTTGATTGGAAAAAACCTTGATGGTATCGCCATCATTTTCCAAAACGGATAGCGTAACAGTATCCTTTTCGCCGGGTTTGTTTTTCAAATAAAAATGGGCAACAGTACCATTCGGATGGTTTTGTCCACTGGTTTTTGATGCTTTCGCTGATCCGCCACGCATTCGGTAGGAAGCCGCCGGTTGAAAAAGATGTAATGCTTTTTCAGCCAAATTCCCTTTGGTCAAAAAGTCTGGCGATGTCGCTATTTGGTGTAGCGGAGTAAGGTCGTCTATCATCCAAAATGCTCGACCCTGCGTCGCAGCAATGAGGTGATTATCTTTAATTATTAGATCAGTGACTGGAACAATGGGCAGGTTTTGCTGGAATTTTTGCCAATTGCGCCCGTCTGTAAAACTGATATACATGCCCTGTTCCGTACCCGAATACAAGATTCCCTGATATTTTGGATCGACACGAATGACTCTGGTAAAGTCTTCATTCCCAAGGCCATCGGTTATTTTTATCCAGGTTTTTCCGTAATCCTTAGTTTTGAAAAGATAAGGGTGATTGTCGCCTTGTTTGTACCCCGTGCAAGCGAGGTAACAGCCGCCATCGCTGTGTGGATCGGCTTCAAGCGAATTGACCATGGTCCATTTGGGTAATTCGGGCGGCGTTACGTTTGCCCAGGTTTTACCGCCATCTCGAGTG
Source organism: Chitinophagales bacterium (assembly GCA_038327555.1). Lineage (GTDB taxonomy): Bacteria > Bacteroidota > Bacteroidia > Chitinophagales > Saprospiraceae > M3007. The sequence continues at coordinate 10,575 of JBBQLD010000037.1, read as the reverse complement.
ATCTGTACCAAGCCGTCATCGCTACCGGTCCAGATCAGGTCTTTCACCCTTGGGCTTTCCGCCGCAGCGAAAATGGTACAATAGTATTCTACACCCGTATTATCCTGCGTAATTGGGCCTCCGCTGGATTTCTGACGGGTTTTGTCGTTCGTGGTCAAATCGGGCGAAATCGTTGTCCAGCTTTGACCTTCGTTGGTACTAACGTGAAGATGGTTCGAAGCTGCGTAGAGTTTTTTCGGGTCGTGCGGACTGAAAAACAGCGGAAAATTCCATTGGAAGCGATACTTCGCATCTTCTGCACCATGACCCATATTATCTTCTGGCCACACATTTATGGGGCGAAAAGTATGGTTTTTATGATCCAAGCGGCTTAGGGATCCGTGGTACTCACCACCATATACAATGTCATTGTTGCTGGGGTCAATGGCATGGTGGCCACTTTCACCTCCAGCGGTATTTTCCCAGTCTCGCTCGCTGATATCCCCTCCATCACTACGATGTGCGATGCGGATGCTACTGTTATCCTGCTGCGCTCCATAGATCCGAAATGGAAATGAATTGTCCGTCGAAACGCGATAGAACTGCGCGGTGGGTTGGTTGTGGTAAGTAGTCCAGGTATCCCCGCCATCATAACTGATTTGCGCCCCTCCATCGTCGCCAATGATCAGGCGTTCGGGGTCTTCTGGGGCAACCCAAAAATCATGGTGATCACCGTGAGGCGCGTATTTCGATTGAAAAGTCTTGCCACCGTCTTTACTCTTATGGTAGGCCACATTCATCACATACACCACATCTTCATCTTTAGAATCGGCGTAAATGCGAGAGTAATACCAGGCGCGTTGGCGAAGATTTCGGTCATCGTTCACCTTTGTCCACTTTTTACCGCCATCATCGGAGCGGAATACACCACCTGTTTGACTTTCTATAATGGCCCAAACCCGGTCAGGGCGAACGGGGCTGACCGCAACGCCGATGATACCGAGCGTATCCTTTGGAAGTCCTTCATTTTGGGTGAGTTCTGTCCACGAATCGCCACTGTCTGTACTTTTCCAAAGGCTACTCCCTGCACCACCACTGGATAAATCGTAGGGGCTGCGGCGTATTTTCCAGAAAGACGCATAGAGGATGCGCGGATTGGCAGGGTCGAGGCAAATATCCACCGCACCTACATTATCATTGATAAAATGAATGCGCTGCCAGGTTTTTCCCCCATCTCGGGTGCGATAAAGTCCGCGCTCGTCGGAGGCTTTGAACAGGTCTCCCAGCACCGCTGCGTAGGCGATATCTGGATTGCTGGGATTTATTCTAATTCGGGGTATATGGCGGCTGTTTTTCAAGCCTGCGGACTTCCAGGTACGACCAGCATCTTCACTTTTCCACATCCCGGATCCGCTGCTGACATTGCCGCGAACCGTACATTCGCCTCCGCCAACATAAATCACATTGTTGTCGCTGGGGGCTATTTCAATGGCGCCGATACTCCCGCCGAAGAATCCGTCGGATAGATTTTCCCAAGTTCGGCCACCATCTTGCGTGCGCCATACGCCCCCGCCTGTCGCCCCAAAGTAGAAGAGGTTGGGTTTGCCCGCTACACCAGTTACGGCTGCGGAGCGACCTCCTCTGAATGGCCCGACATTACGCCATTGTAGCGAGGAAAAGAGCGTTTCATTGACCTTTTGGCCAGGCTCGGGCGAAGGGGCAACTGGCTTGTTTTTTTGAGCAAAAAGAAGTGTTTGAAATAAGATACAGAGTGAAAGTAGCGCGAATCGTTTCATGTTGCAGACTGAATTTTAGACTGCAAGGATAAGAAAAAACGTAACGTCTGTCACAAAGTGAATCGTTATATTGAGCTACGGACTCCATTTTATACATCAATCCGCGTGAGACATCAGCAACACAGCCACGCCGAAATGATTGCTCACCTCAATTTGAGTCAACTCATCCTCGCTCGTCACGGTTATTTTTCCTTTCACAAAACTACTTTTCACTTTTAGATCTTTAAGCCAAAGCACCTTGCCAATGAGGTAAGCTTCTTCCATAGTGATGCCTTTTTGAAAGGTGATTTTTTGCGAGGAACCACCTTCTCCGAAGTCCATTTCTGCTTCTGAGCCGTTTTTGAATAGTTGTTTATAGCGTTCGTAGCGCGTTTCGGATTTTGGCAAATTAACACGTTCCCCTTTTTTTCCAGAATTGCTCATCAGGTAAAGCTCCGCGACAGAGTTGCCTGAATTTGAATCATCAATAATGGTAATTGGCGCACGGTTCTTGGAAAGATAGCCATCAAAAACGTACCCTTCTTTACCATTAGCAGTGCTCACTTTCACCCAAAAGCCTTTAATAATGAAGCCTTTGAACTCTTCTACCGAATGAGGCTTCTTTTTAAAATCTGCCTTCAGCACTTTGACTGCATCGCCGTGATTAAGGGTTTGCACACGCTCACCTTTCGGATCGGGGGTTTTTCGCATCAGGAGGCCGCTACCTGCATGGACGAATAGTTCGTCACCAGGATTGTATATCCCAATACCAAAAGCGAAGGATTGGCAGAAGAGCAGTGCAATTGCAAGCGGGAGAAATTTGATCGTCATAAAAATTGATTTGAATGAAGGCGAAAAATAGGTATTCGTGGAGGAATATGCCTGAGTAAAAACAAAAAAGCGGCAACCCCGAATCATCGAGATTGCCACTTTACTAGTCTATTTTGCCTCGTAGGGCAAATTCGTCGCCTTTAAATCTTCACAATCTTTATCGTTTTCACATCACCATTTCCAAAGCGGATACGCGCAATGTAAATGCCCGATGGCAGATCAACTACTGGAAGTTCTTCAACCATCATTTCGCCAGATGGTATGGTGATACTGTGCAGTAATACGCCGTTGGTTGCCGAAATGTCGATCGAAACGTCGGTGTCATATTGAATTGCGTTTACGATACGCAAGGTTTCTGTTACCGGGTTTGGCGCGATAAGAATACCGTTCTCGGCAGAAAAAGAAACTTCAAGTACCCGAATTTCAGAGTAAGCTTCTTGTCCCATGCTGCTCAAGCGGCGAATACGGTAGAAGTTTTTACCGATTACAGGCGTCTCGTGCAGGTACGCGTATTGATTTGGCTTGGAAGCATCCTGTTTGCCCATTAAGGTTTCAACATTTCTCCAAGTCTGCATATTGGTTGAGTGCTGTACGGTGTAGGAGTACTCTGTTGCCTCTGGCAATGTAGTCCAGCTCACCAACACCGTTGTTGGGCCAGTTTGGCTGGCCGTAAAGTTCATGTTGAATCCACCGCAACCAGGTGTACCTGCTGGAGTCACTACAATCGTAACGATATTAGACTCGAGGAACATACAGCCTTGGCGGCGAGCACAACGCATAAACTTAGCCGTCTCAAACAATGGACCTGGCTGATAGGTTTCATTGGTTGCACCTGGGATAGGCATCCACTCTGGAGGAGATTGGCCAATCTGGATGAATTGCAACCACTGATATTCAATTGGGCCACTACCACCAGAAGGCGGAATGGTGCCGACCAATTGCGCTGGAATTTCCCCTTCACAAATGGTCTGACCACAGCAAATCACCCCTGCATTGGTTACATTATCGCAGAACAAGTGAATGCCAGCATCAAAACAAAGATCATCAGGCTGACCGGCTACAATCGTGAATGGTTCGGTTTTGCCGTTTGCTTTTACGTCGCTGTCTTTGCAGTCGTTGTTTACATTGTCTTTTTTCGTCCATTGATACCCAGCAGGTTTGTTGCTGAACATCAAGACATACGTACCTGGTGTTACGCAGTCAAAGAAGTAATTGCCCACACCATTGGTGTTGGTAGTTCCCACCGTAACATCATCTGCATTGCCAAATATACCATCAGGGCCAGCCTTGATGAGCATAACCGTGATATTCGGCACACCGATTTCAAGTGTTGGGTGCTGGAAGCCATTTTGATCATCATCATACCAAACCCAGTCGCCGATTCTGATGCCGTTCACGGTAGAGCCAATGGTTACAGAAGCAGTTGCGGTACAGCCGTTGACATCTGTTACGGTGACCGTATAAGTTCCAGCAGATAGATTGACCGCTTTAACCGTAGTTTCTCCATTGCTCCAGATGTAGGAATAAGCTGGAGTTCCGTTAGAAGCACTGGCCGTTGCGCTACCTGGTGTAGAACAATTGGCATTGGTAGAACCAACGATGACTACATTAGGCACCAAGGAAGCTGCAATGCTAACTTGAGCTGTGGCCGTGCAAGCGGCACCATCTGTTACCGTTACGGTATATGTGCCTGGGCCAAGGTTGGTGACCGTAGCAGTAGTACTCATACCTGGATTATTCCATTTGTAAGTATAAGGTAATGTGCCACCTGAAGCCGAAACTGTAGCGGAACCTGTATTGTTGACACAAGCAGATGGAGATACGTTTCCAATCAGGGCGGTTGGCGCACCTGATTGTGTGATGGTAGCCATGCCTACTGCTGCGCATCCGTTGGCATCTGTCACCGTCACACTGTGTACTCCTACGGGAAGGTTTGTTGCGGTAGCCGTCGTCTGATTGTTGGCAGAAGCAGACCATATATAGGTATATGGGCCAACACCACCAACGGCAGAAGCTGTTGCTGTGCCGCCAGCATTACAAGTACCTTGCGCATTAATCGTGACCGTAACTGTTGGACCTTGCGATTGAACTATGGTTACCAAGGCGATACCCACGCAGCCAGTAGCATCCGTAATGGTCACGCTATGTTGACCAGCGAGCAAATTGGTTGCGTTAGCGGTCATTTGGTTATTGTCCCAATTAAAGGTGTATGGTGCAATACCACCTGTTGCGGAAGCTGTAGCCGAACCACCAGTCAAACAAGTAGCTGGAGCCGTAGCCACAGCGGTTGGGAGGAGTGGAGCAGCCACTTCAATCGTTACCATTCCAATGCCCTGGCAACCTGTAGTGATATCAACGACCGTTACTTTATGAGGACCAGCAGAGAGATTGGTTGCAGTAGCTGTGGTTTGGCCATTGTCCCATGAATAAGCATAATTACCTGAACCACCTGAAACAGTAGCAGTAGCACTACCACCAATGACACAGCCAGCCGGGGCAGTCGGTGTAACATTAACAACTAAAGTACCGCTATTGCTCGTTACGATAACGCTGCTGGAACAACTACATCCATTAGCATCCGTCACCGTAGCAGTATAAGTACCCGCAGGAACTGCAATGCTTGGGCTGGATTGTCCATTACTCCAAATGAAGGTGTAAGGAAGGGTGCCTCCAGTGGCCGAAATTGTAGCCGTACCATTTAAGCCGCAGTTGGCGGGTATCGATGAAGGCGTACAAACTAATAGTGCAGGTTGTATAATCTCCACAGAGACGAAATTTGAGCATCCTGTGCCGATATCTATCACCGTAACAGAATAAGTGCCCGGGCTAAGATTTACAATATCTTTCGTGGTACCACCATTACTCCAAAGATAAGTATAGGGGCCAATTCCTGACATGGTGCTCACTTGTGCAGAGCCATTGCTTTGGCCAAAACATTTCAGATCAACGCCAGATATCATGAGCCAAATGCCTTCATCCCAAAAACCGACGATATAACTCCCTGAGACAGTACAGCTATGTGAATCCGTAACGGTTACTGTATAGGTGCCAGCAGCCAGGTTGTTGATTTGAGGGGTTACTCCGCCATTGCTCCAGAGATAACTGTATGGAGGTGTGCCACCATTGGGTGTCACTGCGGCAAAACCATCTGGTGTATTCCCGCAGATTTGGCTTTGACCAAAAACGGTGGCGCCCAAAACCGTTGGTTCCGTAATAATGATACAACCTGAGCCTGTGGCCAGATCAATATCAGTAACGGTAACACAATAGTTGCCGGGAGAAAGGTTGGTGATGGTTTGGGTAGTAGCTCCGTTACTCCAAAGATAGGTGTATGGAAACCAGCCGCCTGAAGGATTGGCTGTGGCGGTGCCGTTGTTTTGGCCGTTGCAGTTCACATTAGTGCCTGTTACGGTGACCTGAACTTGTGCCTGCGAAAAAGCTGGCAGCATAGAGGCCAACAAAAAAGCAAGGAAAGCAGTGCGCATTTTGAAATAGGTTGTGGTAGACGTTTGTCCCATGGGAAACAACATTTTTTAAAACAGTAATCGGATATTTATGATACTCGGGGGATTAAACACAACGCGACAAAAGACGAGTTACTATAAAAAGGTAACTTGCCATTTTACGAGCAAACGGGGGGGTGGATTGAAAAAAGGCGAGAGATTAAAAAACTAGTGGTGTCTTATGCTTAGCAAAAGTAAGGCCATAAGTCTTAAGTCCGTTGCTTTCAAGCTGTTAATTTTTCTCTCAAAGTGGTCATGTGTCGTGCAGATTGCCCTTTGGCACACCTTTCTCTACGAGGCACACCAAGTTACGCAAGGTATTTTTTTGCATACTTTGTGTAACTTTTAGTCGCATTTCGGGATAAAAAGCTGCAATATGGGCAATTAACACCTGATTTGAAGCGGTTTTCCCCTACCCTCCTATCAGTCCCAATGGCTTGGAGTAAATAATTGGCATAGGTAAATCGCTCAATTGAATAGTTTCTTCTGTTTGGTCATGGAGGCCTTCAGCGTAAACCTGACAGCCTTGATGATCGAAGATTTTAGCTTGGATTAGGTTTTTGCCCTAATTTCGAGGACGCAGGAACGCCATCAAAAATCCAAAAAATGTCTGCCAACCGTTAAATCCAAACACAGTTCAACTTTTTGTCCAAAAAAGAGTTTATTTTGCTCTCCGTAAACAACTATTGAAAGTATCCATTGACCTTTGTAATAGTTAGCCATTGGCCACGTTAATCCATTTGACTACATCGTCCTAAATATGCAACGCGACAACTACTCCCTCCTCATCGAAAAGCTCGACGGCTTCATTCGAAAATTTTACATCAACCAGCTCCTGCGCGGTGCGCTTTATACCGTAGGCGTAGTGCTTGGCTTATTCATCCTGCTTAACGTGGCAGAGTACTATTTCTACTTCAGCACAGGTATTCGTACCGGGCTGCTGTGGGGATTTATTGGCCTGAGTGCTGTGACGGTTTATCAATGGGTAGCCCTGCCACTAATGCACTATTTTCAACTGGGCAAAGTCATTAGCCACGAACAAGCCGCTACTATTATTGGCCAGCATTTCACCAATGTTCAAGATAAGCTGTTGAATATCTTGCAGTTGAAGCAACAGAGCAACAATGTGTTGTATGCTGAACTCATCAACGCGAGCATTAACCAAAAAAGTGAAGAGATTCGGATTGTGCCTTTTCAGGCGGCCATTGACCTCGGCAAAAACCGCAAATACCTGCGCTACGCCCTGCCGCCAGTCATGCTGCTTTTATTCCTGTTGTTGGGTGCGCCAAATGTCCTTCGTGAAGGCACCATGCGCCTTTGGAACAACAGCACCAAGTTTGAGAAACCTGCTCCTTTCAAGTTTTTAATCAATCCTGATTCGCTCCGTGCGGTGCAGTTTTCGGATTTCGTGTTGAACGTTAAAATTGACGGAGTCGCATTGCCCAATGAGGTCTTTATCAGCCTCGGAAATGTTCAATACCGGCTTGAAAAAAATGCCGCTAACGCCTTTTCCTACAAATTTACCAACGTTCAGAAAGATACCGAATTCAAGTTATTCGCCTCTGGTATTGAAAGCAGAGATTATACCTTGAACGTGTTGCGAAAACCCAACATCCTGTCTTTCAATACTAAACTCAATTTTCCCGCTTATATCGGACGTGCTAATGAGGAGCTTTCTAATGTAGGCGACCTCGTAGTGCCGCAGGGTACAGAGATTGGCTGGGTTTTAAATGCACAAAACACAGACAAGCTTCAATTTAGCTTTGGCGCAAACGGTAATGAGGAAGCCAAACGTTTCGACGATGAACTTTTTCAGTTTCGCCGCCGTGCGCTGAAAGATGAGACATACAAGTTGTTTTTAAGCAATGCGATTCTTCAAGGTGGAGATTCAGTAGCCTATACCATTACCGTAATACCCGACTTGCACCCACAGATTTCAGTGGAAGAATTCAAGGACAGTACCAATCTGAACCTGGCCTTTTTTGCCGGCGATGCATCAGACGATTACGGTGTACAGAACCTGACGTTTAATTATCAGATCAAAAAAGCGAAGGGCGGGCAGTTGCCTATGAATACGAGTAAGATTGGGATGCGAGGGGGGATGCCCTCCTCCGCTGAAGCTACGGCGGGTAAAGCGGATAAAACAGATAAAACAGGTAAACAAACCGAATTCGACCACTCTTGGGACATCAGCAAACTCAACCTCGAACCAGGGGATGAGGTACAATACTACTTCGAGGTTTTCGACAACGATGGCGTGAACGGTTCCAAAAGTGCACGAACAGGGCTCATGACCTACAAAATGCCTACACTAGACGAGTTCCGTCAGCAGCAGGCAGACAATTCGGAGGAGATCAAGAAAGATCTGGAAAAGGCCGTGAAAGAGAGCTTGAAAATCCAGGAGGATTTGAAAAAACTTCGGGAGAAAGTGCTGCAAAAGAAGGAAATGGACTGGCAGACCCGCAAGGAAATGGAGAAATTGATGAATCGCCAAAAGCAGCTTCAACAGCAATTGGAGCAAGCCAAGGAGAACTTTGAACAGAACAAACAACAGCAGAAAGAATTCAACCAGCAAAATCCGGAGTTGCAGGAAAAGCAAGAGAAGTTGCAGAAAATGTTTGAAGAGACCATGAATGACGAGATGAAAAAACTCCTCGAAGACATTCAAAAGCTCCTCGAAGAGCAGAATAAAGATGAGATGCTGGAAAAAATGGAGGATCTGCAAATGAGTAATGAAGAACTCAACAAGGAGCTGGAACGCCTGGAAGAAATCTACAAGCAACTCGAAGTAGAACAACTACTTGATCAACAAATCGAGCAATTGGAAGAACTTGCAAAAGACCAGGATGCACTAGCCAAAGAGACCGAAGAGGAGAAAAAAGGCGGGGAAGAATTAGAGAAAGAGCAGGATAAACTCAATGAGAAACTGGAGGAATTGGACAAAAAGATGGATGATTTACTCAAAAAGAACGAAGAATTGAAGCGCCCTGAAAAGATAGAAGACAACCAAAAAGAGATGGATGACGCGAAGCAAGAGCAGAAAGACGCAAAGGAAAGCATCAAAAAGAAAGACAATAAAAAGGCGGGGAAAAAGCAGAAATCGGCGGCCAACAAGATGAAAGAGATGGCCAACAAGATGAAGCAGGGCAAAGAAAGTGGCGAGGAAGAGCAAATGGAGGAAGACCTTAAAACCATCCGCCAGTTGTTGGAAAACCTCGTTGGATTGTCGTTTGCACAAGAACAAAATAAAAAGGATGTGGAAACGACCACACCCAACACGCCACGCTACGTCGAATTGGCCCAGCAACAGTACAAGATCAAGGATGATTTTAAACTTGTGGAAGACAGCCTTCAGGCCCTCGCCACGCGCCAAATCCAGATCGAAGGCATCATTACAGATAAAGTAACGGAAGTAAATGCCAGCTTGAAAAACAGCCTTGAAGAACTCGAAGAACGCCGCACCAATACCGCCAGCGAATACCAGCACCGTACTATGAAAGGGCTGAACGACCTCGCCCTGCTACTGGCTGAATCCATGCAAAATATGCAGGAGCAAATGGCTTCCAGTATGCCCGGTAGTCAAAGTTGCGACAAACCAGGCAAAGGAAAGGGAAAAGGAAGCGGTAAGGGAAAAGGGAAAGGAGAACCTGGCGACAAGATGAGTGAGGGCCAAAAAGACCTCAACAAAATTATGAAAGAGCTCAAGGAGCGACTAGAAAAGGAAGGAAAGGACGGTAAAGATGGAAAAGACGGCAAAGACGGTAAAGACGGTAAGGGGAAAGATGGAAAAGACAAGCCCGGTGGTGGTGGTGGTGGCACTCAACCCGGCAACAGCAAAGAATTCGCCCAGCTGGCAGCCAAACAAGCCGCTATTCGAGATGCTCTCCGCAAACTCCAGAAAGAAAAACAGGAGCAAGGCAAGGGCGACAAAGCCCTCGATGACATCATGGACGAGATGAATAAGATCGAGATCGATCTGGTCAATAAAAAACTCAATAACGACATGCTTCAGCGCCAGGATCAAATCCTGACCCGGCTACTCGAACACGATAAAGCCGAGCGCGAGCGCGAGCAAGATGAACAGCGCGAAGCCGAAGTAGCCCGACAGCAGCAGCCAAAAATGCCCCCTGCTCTGGAAGAATACCTGAAAAAACGCCGCGCCGAGGTGGAACAATTTCGGACGGTTAGTCCAGCTTTGAAGCCCTATTACAAGCAGTTGGTAGAGGAGTATTTGAAGGGGAAGTAAGGGTAAGGGTAGCACGGCATTCATGCCGTCGGGATACGCGCCGTTTACGGCGTTCAAAAACCAATTACCATATAAAACGGGCATTTCGCGTGGAGCGGGGTGCCCGTTTTTATCTGCACCATTCAATTTGCCAATGGGAAACTTTTTATCTTGAAAACTGCTACTTCCCCAATAGTTTGGGCAAATGGTTTTGTAAAAAAGATACCAAACTTACAACCTCCACATTCGCCTTGAGTGGATA
>JBBQLD010000036.1:0-18535 GCA_038327555.1 Chitinophagales bacterium | reverse complement strand
TAGAAAAAATCGTACTTGTAGTAACGATTTTCTTCCTTATTATTTTCCTGCAAAAGATCGAAAATGCGCTGTTTTTGAGCCTGATTCATGTTAAAAACCTGCTCTTGCATGGGCCGGCGGTCTTGCAGGTTGCCGTATTCAAAACTGCGATAACTTTCTACATCGAGGTTGTAGAGAAGCTTACCCTGGCAGAATTTGAGGATGAAATTCGGCTGCTCAAAATCAAAAGTGCCATAGTTGTAGCAACGGTCAATGCGTGTACCGGGATCTTTCACCCGGATGGCACTGTGGCCAAAAGTGCTGTACACGAACTCGCCGGGCACCACGGTCATCAGGCTGATCTGAGTGGAGTCGGAGAGCAGGATAGGTACTTGCGAAAAAAGCGGGCAGGACAGAAAAAGGAAAAGCCAGAGGGTACCGATTTGCTTCATGGAACTTGAGTTTGTACAAGCAAAGGTAGGATGGAAGCGGATATTTCTTCCTACCTCCGAAAACGGCTCAAAAAAAACGGAGAATGTTTCAAAAGGACTGGCTTTGAAAAGCAATTTTTGTTTTCAATACTTTCAGTAACTCTTCCCTACATACCCTGTACTGCCATCCAAGCCCAACCCAACACCCAAGCTGCCAATTTCCAAACCAGCCAGATCAATACTATGAAAAGCACAAAAAACAACACTCCAAGAAAAGCCATAGATCTGGTTGCTTTCGGCTTTGCTTTGCCATCGGCATAGTATTTTTTCAGCATCTCTACGTTGCGCCTATTGGCCTTAAAGCCAAAATCGAACAAATCACCTACTATCGGCACAATACCAACTAAGGCATCCAGTATATAATTGAACAGCATCCGAATCATGAGCATCGGGCTGGCCCCTTTTTTCACCATCGTGCGCATCAGGAAACCAGAAGCCACAAAACCAGCCATATCGCCTATGTACGGAATTAGGCCAATAAGGCCATCCAGGCCAAAGCGCAAGTTTGTGCCAGGGATGCGAAACTGATTATCCATCAGCTTGGAAAGTGCCTCGAGCCGGACGAGTTCGGGATCCTGCTGGAAAGAATTGTCAGCGATTTGTTTGTTCATTGTTTTTGAAAAGAGAATATTACTACTTGGGCTGTGGCAACTTTTTCAGTTCTGCCAATGTTTTTGGGAACGATAGCAATTGCATTTGATAAATAGCAATCTCGTTCAATTTTTGCAGCCGCTCGTTTTGGGGAAGCCCTTCTTTAATAAAGTGGGCGTTCAAGTTTTCAAGATTTGACAAAACTAACAATTGCTCAGCCGTTGCATAGTCTCTGACATTGCCTTTTAAATTTGGGTTCATTCCTTGCCATTGCTTTGCAGTCATTCCAAAAAGTGCAATATTCAAAGTATCCGCTTCACCTGCATATACCCACCCTTCTTGTTTTGTATTTACAATCCTGGGTGGTATCAAGTGAAGTTTTACAGCATCTGTGTGAACTTTGTAATTCACTCTTGCGAGAATACGTTTTAAGCTCCAATCCAACGCTGTTTTTGCCTGCTCCGCTTCTGCTTCCTTCAATCGCTGAAACTCTTTGATCAGGTATAATTGAAAGGTTGGGCTAAGCCAATAACAAAAACTCACTGCTATATCTTTGTGGGCAAAAATTCCGCTTCTATAACGCCCCGTTTTACTAATGATGCCAATAGCTCCAGTTGCCTCCACCCACTTTTTGGGCGTGAGGTTGAATGAGTTGGCACCTGCCTCACTTTTAATTCTAACGAACTCGTTAGAATTAAAAGTTGGGTTATGCAACTGCTCCCACACGCCCAAAAACTCAACGGTATTTCTGTTGCGCATCCAGCCGTAAACCGCGAACTCATCCTCAAACCGCTTCATAATATCCGTCAAAGAGATATAATCTTCGATGCCTGAATACGGCAATAGAGTTATTTCGCTGCCCTCTACATGGATAATTTTCTTTACCATACCGTCATTGTACCTTAACCAACTGCCCAATTTTAATATTGCTAGTCGTCATTTTATTAAGCTGTTTGAGTCGATCCACCGTAAGACCATAATCTCGCGAAAGCTTAAACAAGGTATCGCCTTTTACAACCCGGTGGTAGCCCCTTGGAGCTGGCTCATCGACACTAGCAGGATCGTCATACCGGGGTTTCTCAATCGGCTTGCTGCTAGGGGTAGGGTCATCTTCATACGGGCGATCTGTGCTGGTTGCTGGAGGCCTTGTCCCAGGTTTTGTACTTGGCGCAGCGGGTTTTTCGGGGTTTGGTTTGGGATTTGAAGGCGTGGTATTGGGGGCGCCTGGCCCGATTTCGAAGTCAAGTTCGCCATCTTCCACAATTGGGCTATTGTCTGGTTTTGGTCTATTGGTCGGCCAGTCAGTAGATTTACCTGGAGTATAGCTGGTATCTTCCTTGATTTTTATAGGGCGTTTAACCCTTCCACGGATATTGACCACCTCGTTGGCTTGTGGTTCTTGACCACGGCGCAAATTGTTCATTGCCAAAAGTTTCTCTAATTGAATACCGTATACCTGCGCGATTTCGAACATGGTTTGGCTTTCCCGCACCGTGTGTTCATTGGAACGGCCATGCCATTTATCGCCTTTGCATTGAATGAATATTCTAGTATTGGCTTTCAACTTCACGCCTGGGGGGTAGCCACGGTCGTTGTAATCCACCACCTTTTGGGTATTCAGGCGGAATGCCCGTGCTACGTCTTCCAGCGTTTCGCCCTCCCGAGAGGCCACTACTTTTACGTCGTTTACGCGCCCGATTCGGCCAGTAGCCTCCGCTTTTTGACCGGGTGCATTCGGCCCAACTGGTGTAGCAGGCTTACCTTGTCCGCCGCCTTCCGTAGGAAAGGTGTTGGGTCTTGACCCAGGTGTATCAAACTCATAAAGTTTGTAACGCTCGATGAGATTTATAAGTTTATCGGCATAATCCGGGGCTGTAGCATACCCGGAGGATTGAAGGCCACGTGCCCATCCTTTGTAATCGGTACGGTCGAGGTTGAAAAGGAAGCCGTAGCGCGTTGATTTGCGTGGATCACGAAGGAATTGACCATGATCCACAAAACTCTCTTCTACGGTTTCGTAACTGCGGAAGCAGGATTCAATAATGTTGCCATCCTTATCTCGATCATCGTCTTTTTTCTTGTAGGTTTTGCCATTCCAGTTGCCGCTACACTTGACGCCAAAATGGTTTCTAGCTGATGTGGCCAATTCACTTGTACCCGCAGCACTTTCTAGCACGCCTTGCGCAAGTACAATACTAGCAGGTACACCGATTCGATCCATTGACAGTGATGCTGCACGACTATATTTGGTGACGTAGTCTAAATTTCGATCTTTTGTACTGTATTCTGTTGGAGAAATCACGGTTTTGTCGATACCAGAGCCTTTTTCGGATTTGCTGCTGCTGGTGCTTTTACCGCTGCTGGCATTGCTTTGGCGCAGCACATCGCAACTTTGAGCGAGTAGAGCGGCCAGCATGGAAAGGAGGAGTAGGTTTCTCATAGTGTATAAATTGGTTGTTGCCTCCAAAAAGAAGGCTGTAATTTGATTTAGGGAATGGGAAGAACCCGCCTTCGCGCTGCGCGCTATGGCGGGTAAACGGGTGAACGGGTAAAACGACGTAAAAGTAAACGCCTTTTAGAAAATTTCAGTACGCACATGGATAGGTAAAAAATCAGGATGATCAAGTTGGATCACCAAAGGTCTGCGCAAGCACCCGGCTTTCTTCGACAAAAACAATTCTAAAGCGTTCTGGGAAGTTGAAAAAATGATGCACCGCCACTGGAAACGCATCTACGCCTGCAATACCAATCACGGATTCTACATGGGCACGTGGCATACCACTAACGGTCTCCAACTTGGCCCAAACCTCCTCTTCTGAAAAGCTTGGCCAGGCCTCCTCCGGGTATTTCAACCTAAATACTTTGGCATATTCGTGCATGGCCACATTATACCATTGCATCGGCTTTATAAAGCCCAGCATCACCTGTTCTGCCGAAAAAAGCAGGCAGCCATCCATTTCGTGTATTTCAGAAGCGTGGTCATAAGGATGCTCTGGCGTAGGGAAAGGACGCGGGAACACAATGATTTTTTCAAACTTATCGAATAAAAACTGCTCGCGCCTAAAGGTCAGCGTTACCGCCTGTGCCGCAATAGCGACCTGAACATCTGGCGGCAGCGAATCTTCCGGAAAAGCCAGCGGTTCCCAATCTACCCCCATATTAAACAAGGCAACACGCCCTCGAAATCGCCGCCGTTCTTCGATCAAAAGTCCGCGATAATATACACAAGAACGCCCCAAAACAGTCTGCAACTCCACACTAAGTTCGGGCGGATTGCGGCTATACCACCACCAGTTGATCTGGGGCGAAAGGATAAAAATCAAAGCGGAGATGACCAAAAAAGGTACAAAATAGATGGAGTAACTATCATTCACCGTCCAGGCAAGCGCCAGAAAAACGGCGGCGATCAGGACGAAGGGGAGCATTATTTTGTTGGCGAACATGGTTCGAGGTGAAATTTGAGCTGACTATTTCTGGCAAATTTCGGAAAAAATTTTGGTGTGCAGTTAAATAAGAAATTATTGCCATTATATTTGTGCTACCGTAAATTCTTTCATTTAACGGACTTGAAAACAAATTAATCACCCAAACGCTTCATTTATGCTCGACCCTGCACCAAAGGCAATTGGCCTCAAAGAATTTTGGGAAGAACTCGGCTATTCTAAATCCACTTTCTACCGCCGACTTTCCAAGCTTGGCTTAAGGCCGAGGCACCGAATACTTTCGCCTCAAGAACAAGACGAATATCGTGTTGGCCTCGGATTCCCAACTAAGTTTTTGCCCCCCCTCCCTCATAATCCATAACGAGAATACGAAAATAACGCTTTTTAATGCTTTTTGAAACATTATGAGACACCAAGGAGCAACATGGGGCAACTAGCTTAGGTTGACATCTCTACCTTTGTAGTGCACTTGCAAGCTATTTAATACTTTGTTGTGACTTACTCGCACAAGTGTGTAAGGTATCAGAGTATTTTCTAAACCGGTCTGGTGGCGATATCCTTCTTCCACCAAAAAATGAAGGGATTAATTTACCTGAGTCATTTTATTTGACTTCTAGAATCATTCTTTTCAAAATGAAATACAAAAATCTAATTGGTTTTTTTGGGCTTTGCCATTTTGTAATTAGCCTCAACGCACAGCAATCACCCCAGATAGGCTGCGGAACGGGGCCAAATCCTGTAGAACCTGCTGAAAGTCTTAGCCAGAATTGCAATAATTCTTTCGCTAGTTTTCTAAGTAAACATGCAGATGATATGGTTCCTCAAGGTATTGACAGGAAATTGCGGATAAGGTCGAATGTTATTTTTGTACAGAATTTAAACGGGGAAGGGAACTTTTCCACCTCTAATGCAGCACATATTTCTTTCTTCGAAAGAATTTTTGCAGAAGCAAATCAAAGATTAGAGCAACTGATTCAAGAAAGTTGTAATTGTTCCTCATCGCCTGTTCATTACAACAACATACATATTGAATTTGTACCCAATTATATAGAGGTTCGGGATAATGTAGCCTGGGATCATTCTAACGATCCGGATCCAAATAAAGGTACATTTTCTATTAACAGCTTTGACAAGCCTTATCTCAACTATATCAACGAACTTGCCGAGCAAACAGCAGGTTATGAGGATGGCTTCAATATGATCATCACAAATGATGGACCTTACTTTAATACTTACGTTTACAATAACCCTGACCACAAGCCTTTATGGGAACTTGGGTATACAAATGGCCAATACAATGGAGTCGCTTACTCCGCTTTCCCAACTTACAATTTGTCACATCCTGCAATGTGGCATTACCCGGATCTATACCTAATATACATCAACGGGTATGACCATCTTGGCGGTGATTGGTGGCTGGAAACCGATGAGATACCACATGATGCTGGGGCCGTAGTTCATGAGTTTGGCCACTACTTTAATTTATCTCATACTTCTTCCTCTTGCTCACAAAACTTCATGACACCAGCTACTGATATTGATAGATCTTTAACCGGCTGCCAAGTAAGAAGTATGTACGAAACTTTAATGACGAAAAATCTGAGAAAGTACGTCATTTGCGAAGATAAATTAAACTTTAATCTGACCGTTGACGCCGATGAAACCTGGAAGATGAATATGCGTATTTTTGGCGATGTCATTGTGAAAAACGGCGCAACATTGACCATTACCTGTCAAGTTCACATGTCTCCCAACGCAAAAATACTGGTCGAAAGAGGTGGTGAATTGGTGGTTGACGGTGGGTTAATCACTGGCGATTGTGCTGATTATTGGAAAGGGATTGTTGTTGAAGGTGATGTGCCAGGTCATCAGGCTAATTCTGGAAAAGTTGTTTTAACGAATACTGCAACTATAGAAAATGCCAGAAACGCAATCTCTATGAACCCAGATCACCTTCCATGGAACAATGGTGGCCTGCAAAATTTTTATGGGGGCATAGTAGAAGCCGAAAACTCAATTATTCGCAATTGTGTTCGTGGAGTAGAGTTCATGAGATATGGTCGAGGTGGGGTCAAAGACAGAAGCTGGTTTGATAATGTCTCCTTTGAAAAATTGAAGCATGAAGGTGTTACGATCTGGGCGAATGATGGCGTTACTTTTGACAACTGTACTTTTCAAAATATTGCAAAGTGTGGCATACTTCCTTTCGATTGTGAAGCAATTGTCCGGGAAAACAACACCTTCAAGGCACAGCCTATTGGTGTAGACGTAAAGACCACATACCCTGTTATTTTCTCCTCGAAAATTGGATTAAAAGGTTTTGATAGCAATTCCTTCCAATGTCAAAGTGCCGGAGTAAATATCCAATCTGCCGGGAATGTGGAGCCTCTTACAATTTTCAACAATATTTTTATGGGAGGCACGAATGGAATCAGAGAAAATGGTAATGGACTACTCCATATTGAGAACAACAGACTTTCGGGTCACTCCACGGCTATTGAAATATATGAAGCGGGCATTAATTACAATCACATAAGTGAGAATGAGGTTCAATCCTCTTACATTGGAGCTCACTCTGTGCAGACGAACAGTGGGCTTCGATATCAGGACAATTGCTTTTCCTCCAACCAACTGGTGGATATTTTTGTATCCGATGGAGATATTTTCCCGAGTCAAGGGAGTCAAGCCATAGCAGCGGGCAATTGTTTTACTAAAAACGGTATTCCAGAATTAGACAACGATGCAGGTACTGGACTTGTCTTTTATTTTATCAAGACGGGTACGCCAAATTCATCTTGCAAGTTTCCTGTAAATTTGAATAACGCAACACTTGTGCCTTTATCTGATAATGAATCTTCCGCCGTTTGTGGACCGAATGGATTGCTTGAAGATGACGATGAATATGATTGCCAATTTGATGAAAGTCTTCCAATCGCACAATTGAAATTACAACATACACTTTTGGTACAACAATTGGCTGGGCTTTCAGATGGTACTAATATGTTGTTTAAAACTATGCTTAAGCGTTGCATAGAAATTCTGGAGTCAATCATTGGGCAAAAAATGCTCGAATCGAATTCGCAAGACCCTGGCACTGGCAAAGAAAATGCCATAGCTTTCTACAATACTCCAGGTATGGACTTCAAAGACAAAACCACCGCTTACGGTATCATGGTTCATTACGGTGAGCTGGCAAGAGCACGGATTTTTGTGAATAATATCGGCGGCACCCAAACTCAAGCACAATCTGACTTTATAGCGGTTCAGAACATCAACCTTGATTATCTTGCAAACCCTGCACAATATATCTTGTCTGAGACGAATAAAAACTATCTTCATGGTGTTGGCACTACCGACGGGGCCTTCAACGGATATGCTCGCGCATTATACGAAGTGTTGACCGGAGAGCGTATCGAAGTTGAAATACCAGAGGTAGTCATTGAGGATCGCGGCAAGGCAGTATCCTCTAAAATTGAGTTCCCACTCATCTCGGTTTACCCGAACCCATCTGGCAATGGCCTTTTCAATCTGCAAATCGGGCAATTATCTCAAAATGCAACTTACGTAGCATCACTCTCAGATGCCACTGGAAGATTATGCCATTTCGTGAGTATGGCTTCTAACGGCACTTATAGTATCGGCAATGAACTGTTGCCTTCAGGGCTATATTTTCTAAACGTAAAAGATGATTCGGGCAATAGGCTGTTTCAATCTAAGTTGGTAATACTCAATTAACATTTAACCACCGTAGGTGAGATCAAAATCTCACCTACGGTTATTTTTTTGATGATGAAAAAGCTTGTTTTTCTCCTACTTACCCTAAACGCTTATGCTGCTTTCTGCCAGCCTTGGTACTCAAAAATTATTGACCCATTCAATGGAAAACAGGAGGATGCAACAATTTTTCACTTAGATAACGATACCTTGTTGATAAGGGCAAGTACTATTTGTGCTTTAGACAACAGTAAGCAGTGTTCAGTAATTGGAAAATATAATGTTAAAAATAATGAAACATCCTCTATACAGGTATATGAAAATATACAAACTGGGAGAAAAAGTTTTATCTTTCATCAGGATGAATTACTACTTGGGTCTCAGAATAATCCATTGAATGAAAAGATTACGCTCAGTAACGTACAAAAATCTACTTTTCAATATATCAATAAAATTGATTTAAAAATTAACGACAACAGATACTATCTCTACACCATAAAAAAATCAATAGCGTTTAATAACAAATTTTACATCGGATGCCAGGTACTAGACAATCAAACTTTCATCAATTATCAGGGCTGGTACAATCATCAGGAAAGCGCTGTGTTCTTTGTACTGAACGAAAACCTTCAGACAGATACGATATTGATAATACCTCCGTCTTCAGGGGCTTATTTAAAGATTGAAGACCTGACGGTAGGGCCAGATTCGATACTGTATGTTTCTTTTCTGGAAAAATACCTCAATACACAAAACCCAAACCCTTATTTGGAAATCAGAAAAGTGCTTTATGGCTTTGATAAAAACAATAAGCTTGTTTTTCAGTGGATCGGGCCAGACCTGGATATACAAGAATCGCGGGCCTGCCTTACTACTAGCCCTGATTCGACGATATACATGAACCACAAACGCAATTATCTCAGCTATTTAATGGCAATGAAGCCGGATGGCTCGCTAAAATGGGAGTGCCTGCTCGACGCTTCTATTGGGTTGAATCTTTATGAAATCCAAAAAATAATTCGGGCCGATAATGGCGACATAATAGGCGCTGGCGTCATCTCTTCGGCTATTGATGAACTATTTGAATCCGGCTTTCTTTTTCGCGTAGATCCCAATGGACATCTGAAATGGAAAAAAGCCATTCGGGTAAATAAAGGGTTTGATTTGACTATCCCGCTGCGATACCCTTATCAAACCGGACTGGAGGATCTGGCAGAATTGCCCAACGGAGACTTGATTGCGGTAGGGAGTGTCCGAAAATATGTCGGCAACACACTTCCAGAAGGCCCCTATAATTTTGACATCTGGATTGTGCGAACCAGCAGTGATGGCTGCTTGTGGGAGGATTGCCCTTACATACAAGATGTGGTGACTAAAGACAACTATATCCCCGTTGTCACCCCGCTCAACGAATGGGTGGTGGATTATGATCCTCTATTTCCGGGCTTGCCCTCAGAGATCCGTCGGTATACCTTCTCTGCTGATTCTGTCTTAAAGGATGGGAAACAGTACCACGAGCTCATTTATTCCAAAAATATGAGTGGCGGCCCGTGGATATCAGAAGACGCATTTTTGCGGGAAGAGCAGGGCAAAACTTATAAATGGCTCAAAAATATGCCGGAGCAGCTTATATATGATTTCAATTTTGGGATTGGTGACTCGATAACTGGGGGCGTAAACGTAAACCAGGCAACGAGATATGTCACCCAGGTAGGCTCAATTCAGTTGTTGGATGGTGTCCCAAGAAAATCTATCGAATTCAGCAGCGTTTGCGGAGCATCTCAATGGGTGGAGGGCATTGGGGAAATAGAGGCGCTTTTCTATTCTGAAGTATTTTGCTCTTTATGGGATGGAGCGCCTTATTACATTCGCTGCTTCAGCACCAACGGCCAATTGTTATACAAACGTCCCAATATCAGCGGCTGCTATACCACTGCAGTCAATGACCTTCCAATTGGCTCGGTAAGCGTTTTCCCCAATCCGAGCGCTGATCTGTTATATCTGGAACTGGACAATGAGGCGTTAATTTCAAACGTGATGTTATACAACAACTTAGGCGCTTTGGTCTTAAACACCAGCGATTTTTCAGCCTCCCGCAATAGTCTGGATATTTCTACCCTGCCTGCAGGTTTTTACACGGGTCTGGTTCATTTGGGCGATGGAAAAATTAAGGTGTTCAAAGTCGCTGTTGCAAAATAACTCAAGCCACCTAAATGGCATCTCTACGCGCCCTTTTCCTGGATTTGGCTTAGGAGGAATCCCTCCTCAATTGCCCGCTGAGCATCCAACTCCCCCGCCTCTTTCGCTCCTCCGATGAGATGGACTTTAATCCCGGCTGCCAGGAGCGGATCATACAAGTTGCGTAAAGATTCCTGGCCCGCACAAAGGATAATATTGTCTACCTCAAGCAATTGTGACTTGCCATTCACAGAAATATGCAAGCCTGCATCATCAATTTTCTGATACTCGACCTCATTCCACATTTGCACCTGGCGATGTTTCAGAGTAAGCCGATGCGCCCAGCCAGTGGTTTTGCCCAATCGTCCGCCAACTTTGCCCTTGGAGCGCTGGAGCAGCCAAATCTGGCGCGAGGATGGCTCTTGATGGGGCTTGGTGATTCCACCCCGATGTTCGTATTGTTGGTCAATGCCCCACTCCGCCTGGTATTGGGGAATGGATGGACTGGTGCTTGGCGGATGGGTCAAAAATGCTGCCACATCAAACCCGATGCCTCCTGCCCCAATGATGGCTACGGTTTTGCCGACTGGTTTGCCGTGCAACAAAACATCAATATAAGAGAGCACCTTAGGATGCTCGATCCCTTCGATATGAGGCGTGCGCGGTGTAACACCCGTGGCCAGCACGACTTCTGAAAAATTTTGTTGAATCAAAAATTCAGCGTCCACGCGGGTATTCAGATGCAGTATGACCCCATTTTTTTCGATCATTTTGCCAAAATAACGCAGCGTTTCGTGAAATTCTTCCTTCCCAGGAATTCGCTTTGCCATGTTGAATTGCCCGCCAATTTCCCCCGAAGCCTCAAACAAATGAACTTCGTGGCCCAAAGCAGCCAATTCAGTCGCAGCCGAAAGCCCGGCAGGACCAGTACCAATCACTGCGACCCGAGACCGAATGACCAATGACGAATGACCCAATGACGAATGACGAATGACAAATGACGATTCCTTACAAGCACGCGGATTCACCAGACAACTGGCCGTTTTACCATTAAAAATCTGATCCAGGCAGGCTTGATTACAGGCAATACAGGTATTGATTTCATCACTGCGTTGGGCGTGAGCCTTTCGCATAAAATCTGGGTCTGCAAGAAAAGGCCGAGCCATGGAGACCATGTTTGCAAAGCCTTCGCGCAGGAGTTCTTCCGCTTTTTCCGGCGTGTTAATACGGTTGGTTGCAATGAGCGGGATGCTGAGTTTCCCCATCAATCGCTTCGTAACCCAGGCATAAGCACCGCGCGGCACGAGCGTTGCGATCGTCGGTATACGCGCCTCATGCCAGCCAATCCCGGTATTGATGATTGTAGCGCCAGCAGCTTCGATGGCCAGCGCAAGTTGTTCTACTTCTTCCCAGGTAGACCCTTCGTCCACCAG
Source organism: Chitinophagales bacterium (assembly GCA_038327555.1). Classification (GTDB taxonomy): domain Bacteria; phylum Bacteroidota; class Bacteroidia; order Chitinophagales; family Saprospiraceae; genus M3007. The sequence continues at coordinate 6,706 of JBBQLD010000036.1, read as the reverse complement.
GTCGAGCATTGATATACGGAAAATGACGATGAAATCTTTGCCCGCCTTTTCCCGCACTTTTCGCATGATTTCAAGGGGGAACCGGATGCGGTTTTCAAAACTTCCGCCCCAATCGTCGCGGCGATGGTTGGTGCGCGGCGCGATGAACTGATTGATCAAATACCCTTCGCTGCCCATGATCTCTACCCCGTCATAACCCGCTTCACGCGAAAGTGCGGCGGCGTTGGCAAAGTCGTTTATCGTGGCGCGGATTAAGCGCTGGCTCATGCCCCAGGGTTTGAAAGGGGAAATGGGGGCTTTCAACGGAGAAGGCGCTACCAACAATGGATGCATAGAATATCGGCCCGCATGGAGTATTTGCATACAAATTTTCCCACCTTCGTCATGCACCGCAGTGGTTACATTCCGATGTTTGGCCACCTCTGTGCCTGAAGTCATTTTTGCTCCAAACGGCGCCAACCAACCCTGCCGATTGGGAGCAATGCCGCCAGTGACTATCAATCCTGCACCACCCCGGGCGCGTGCAGCAAAATATGTTGCTAAGGCCCTTAAATTATCTTTTTTTTCTTCCAAACCCGTGTGCATAGAGCCCATGAGCACACGGTTGGGCAGGGTGGTGAAACCCAAATCGAGCGGTTTAAAAAGATGGGGATAGAGCGGATGCATGGGCGTTTTTTTTAAGAGAAAGGGCACACGGATGACGCGGATCTAAGCAGAAGAAATGGTTCAATCCGTGTCATCCGCGTGCTATTAGAATCCTAAACAAAAAAGGCGAAACGCCCACTTTTCAGTAGGTGTTTCGCCTTTGTATCGTACGGAAAAGTCGCTCAGTTTCAATAAATTGAAAGGTAGGCTTATTTCCAATCGTCTTCTATGTCGTCTTCGTCTTTCGCTTTGACTTCTGGTTTCTCGTCGTCGTCAGCGAGGTCGCTTGTTATGCTTTCCGTCTTTTCAACAGATTCTTTAGCCTTGAACTTTGGCTTTTCATCGTCACCACGATCTTCGCGGTCATCATCGTTTTCGTCTTCGTTTTCGTTTTCACGATTTTGCGCTTCCCATTCTGCCTGCCGACGGTCGAACTCTTCGTAGTCAAACTCAGGCATGAGTTCTGTTTTAATGTGGTTCACCACCTCGTTGAGCGATGCCACAAAACGGTTGAAGTCCTCCTTGTAGAGGAAGAGTTTGTGGCGTTTGTAGCCAAATCCGTCTTCCCTGCGTGTGCTCTCGGTGATGGTGATGAAGTAATCGTCGCCGCGCGTTTTTTTCACGTCGAAAAAGTAAGTGCGGCGTTTGCCGGCGCGTACGCGCTTGGAAAACACACTTTCATCTTCAAAGCGTTCGCCGCTATGTTCACCGCCGCCGCCGTAACCACCACCGCGGTCATTACCGCCACGGGATCCACCACGGTCGCCGCCGCCGCCATAACCACCACGGTCATTGCCGCCACGGAATCCACCGCCGCCGCCATAACCGCCACGGTCATTGCCGCCACGGAATCCACCACGGTCGCCTCCGCCGCCATAACCGCCACGGTCATTGCCGCCACGGAATCCGCCGCGATCTCCGCCGCCGCCATAACCACCACGGTCATTGCCGCCACGATCTCGGTCATTGCTGTCCCGATTGTCATTGTCTCTCCGTTGAAAATTCCCGTATTCCACCTGTCAAAAAGTTTAGTGAAAAAAAATATTTTGTTGAAAAACACCCCCCCTTCGCACTTTTACTCGCCTTAGCCTTTGAAGGCGGTGGCGAGGTGCTATGGCGGCTGAAGGAGCAAAGGTAGATTTTACCAGCAAACAAGTGCATCGTTTTAAAAAAAATTGTCGCGAAGCATTTTGCACTTGAAATGTCAAGAGGAGTTAAAAGTCCAAGGCCCAAAGTCGAAAACGTTGTTGACCTTTGCGGCTTCATCTCTCACAGCGCCTCGCCGCCGCCTTCAAAGGCTAAGGCGAGTAAAAGCGCGACGGTGGGACACCTACAAACGCAATAACAATGGGCGCACTCAAATACCAACGTATTCTCCTCAAACTTTCTGGCGAAAGCCTGATGGGCAACCAAAAATTTGGAATCACTGCGGAAATGCTCCAGCATTATGCAAAGCAAATCAAACAGTTGCACGATATGGGGGTTGAAGTGGCAGTCGTGATCGGAGGGGGAAATATCTTCCGGGGCATACAGTCAGACGGTACAGGCATCGAAAGCGTGACGGGCGATTACATGGGAATGCTCGCCACGGTTATCAATGGCCTCGCGCTCCAAAGCGCCCTTGAAAGCATCGGTGTTCAGACGCGCATGATGACTGCCTTGAAAATGGAAAGTGTGGCCGAGCCTTATATCCGCCGCCGTGCCATCCGACATTTGGAAAAAGGCCGCGTAGTGATCTGTGCTGCCGGAACTGGCAATCCGTTTTTCACCACCGACTCTGCAGCTGCGCTCCGTGCCAACGAAATCGGCGCCCACGCCATCCTAAAAGGCACCCGCGTGGATGGCATCTACACCGCCGACCCGGAAAAGGATCCGATGGCGGTCAAATTTGACAAACTTACCTTCGCCAAAGTCATCAGCCTCGGACTCGAGGTGATGGACATGACGGCATTCACGCTGTGTCAGGAGAATAACATGCCGATCATCGTTTTTGACATCAATGCGCCTGGGAGCCTGCCGGATATTGTGTTGGGCAAGGCAGTGGGGACTTTGGTGGAGGGATGAATTGGTCATTGAGGTCATTTTTACCCGCCGTAGCTTAAACAAGGTCGGGTTTTCATTTTGGTCAATTGTTCAAACAGCACATTCAAGCGAGATTTTTTGCACCTTTGTAATCTCATTTTTAACTACCATGGCAAAAGGCAACGGCAAATCACCAACATCTGGAAACGGGCAAGAAAAGCCCCAGCCAGCCTATTTCAAATCGGTGACGATTGAGGATGTGAAGTGCTTCAAAGGAAAGCATACGATTGACCTTTCTGATGGAAATGGGAAACCTGCACAATGGACGGTGATTTTGGGGAACAATAATACTGGGAAGACGACGATATTGAAGTGTTTGGCAGGGCTAGCGCCAATGGGATTTTCATTTTATATTTCGGTAGGGGAATCCAACGCCGGACTTTCAGTCAAATTTGGTTCAGAAGATATAGAAGTTGGAGGTATTACGGCGACAGCAGCCATAGAAACCCTTAATGGAGGCAGTTCTCAGAGTGAGGGATATCTCTGGGGAGACCATACAATAGAAGGTTCTATATTCCCGCACCCTAGTATAAAAGAAAACCTCATTATATATTCTTATGGTGCATCCCGAAAGATGTCTAAAAAGTCTCTTGTCGAAAGCCAATCTGAGGACATTCATGCCAACCTTTTTGAAAATGCAGATTTAGCAAATGTAGAAGATTGGCTCCTCAATCTTTTTCTTGCAGAAAAACTTGGCCAGGTAGAGGCTAAAACTCCCCTCGAGATAGCCAAAAATCTCCTTTCTTCAGGCTTGCTACCTGATGTTATGGAAGTTAATTTGAATAGTCGAGAAGCAGGAGCAGGGTTTATAAACTTCGTAGAATTCTTTACCGACTTTGGCTGGATACGCTTACGCGATCTCGGTTATGGCTACCAAACCATGATTGCATGGGTTCTCGATTTGGTGAAACGCATGGTAGAGCGTTATCCCAATTCCTCCAATCCACTTGCAGAACCCGCCATTGTATTGGTTGATGAGATTGACCTGCACCTACACCCCGACTGGCAGCGAAAAATCATCGCCCATTTGACGAAGTATTTCCCAAATACTCAGTTTATCGTCACCGCACACAGCCCGCTTGTAGTTCAGTCCGCAGAGGAAGTCAATATTGTCATTTTGAAAAAGGAAGGAGAATCGGTGCATATAGAGCAGCCCAAGATTCGCTCGTTCCGAGGCTGGACGGTAGAAGAAATCCTTACAGACTTGATGGATTTGGAAGGGCAAACCATGTCGCAGACTTATCTTGAATTAATGGAGCAATTTGATGACGCATTAGATAGTGATGATTTTGAAAAGGCAGAAAATGCTTTTCAAAAACTTGACAAAATCTTGCATCCAGTTAGCCATCAGCGTAAATTACTCCAACTACAAATGACTTCCCTTAGCCCTGCCAATGCCGTATGATTCGACTTTCCTCAGTGCCATGTCCTGCGGAATTAACCGAAGAAAAGGCACAAGAACTGACTGAAAAATACAAGGCCGACAAAAACCAAAGTGTTTGGAATCAGGATTTTATCAAAAAATCCTTGTTGGAAATGTCCTCTGGAAAATGTTGCTATTGTGAATGTCGAATTGATGAAGAAAGCAAATACATGGAGGTCGAACACTTTTTCCCAAAGAAATTTTATGAGAATAAGGTTGTAGAATGGATGAATTTATTGCCGTCTTGTAAACGCTGCAATGGCAATAAAAGCGAACATGACCCAGAGCTTGAGCCAATCTTACATCCAGTGGAACACGAGCCAAGAGAGCATTTGGAGTTAAAGGCGTATCGTTTTTATGGGAAAAATCCAGAAGGCAGAATGATTATTGAGGTTGTGAAACTCAATGAACGTCAGCGACTTCAAACCAAACGCTACAAGATTGGCTCAAAAACAAAGGAAGAATTGGATGAATTGGAAGATCGAATACGGGAATTTTTGGATGGCAGTCAATCTCTTCGCCAACGCCGAAATATTATCTCTAAGCTGCGTGGAATTATGGAACAAGGTCAGGCATACCAAGAATATGCGGCCACAATTTCTACCGAAATCCTCCGTGAAGATTCTTATCACTTTGCCAAGGCAGAGATTGAAAAACTTGGCCTCTGGGATGCAGAATTTCAACAACTCGAAGATGGGTTGAAACGAATAGCCTTTTAATGGAATTGCAAGTCCACGACTCCCTCAACTTCCTCTCCAAACTCACCCTCCGCAGAGCTTGGAACTTCGCCCAAGTGATAGCTTCCTTTTACGGGTCAAAATGGACCCGCCAAGCCATGCAGTGGGGAATGCCCGTCACCGTCAGCATCGAACCCACCACGGCCTGCAATTTGCGCTGCCCGGAATGCCCCAGCGGACTCCGCGCCTTCACCCGCGAGACTGGGAATTTGAAGGAAAATTTTTTCCGAAAAACTATTGAAGAACTTCATCGCGACTTGCTTTACCTCATTTTTTATTTCCAGGGCGAGCCGTACATCAACCCAAAATTTTTGGACATGGTAGCCTTTGCCCACAGCAAAAAGATATACACTATCACCAGCACAAACGGACATTTTCTGAACGACAGCAACGCCCGCCATACCGTAGAATCCGGCCTTGACCGACTCATCATTTCGGTAGATGGCACCACACAAGAAACTTACGAACAATACCGAATCGCCGGAAAACTGGACAGTGTTTTGGAAGGCGCCCGCAACGTCGTTAAGTGGAAAAAGAAGTTGAAAAGCAGCAGCCCACACCTTGTGTTCCAGTTTCTCGTGGTGCGGCCAAACGAGCATCAAATCCCTGAAATCTACCGCCTCGCCCGCGAAATCGGTGTAAACGAAGTGAAGTTAAAAACGGCACAAGTATATGATTATGAACACGGTAACACACTCATTCCAACGATTGATCAATACGCCCGCTATCGTCAAATGCCCGACGGGAAATGGCATGTGAAACACGCGCTGACGCCACATTGCTGGAAACTCTGGCATTCCTGCGTGATTACCTGGGATGGCATCGTGGTGCCTTGTTGTTTTGACAAAGACGCGCAGCATCGGCTCGGCGATTTGAAAACGGCATCGTTCCGCGAGCTCTGGCATTCGCCGGGTTATTATGACTTTCGCAGGTCCATTCTTCGCGGGCGGGATCAGATTGACATTTGCCAGAATTGTACGGAAGGGTGTACGGTCTGGGTTTGAATGCTGGAGGATTAGTATTGTTTTCCGACCTTTGTCCCTTCAAATTTTACCATGAAAAAAGATCTTTTCGCAAAAGTTGTTGTCAAAAAAGGAGTAGACAAAAAACTGCTCAGTCCGCAACAAAAGGAGTTTAACCGCCTCACCAAGAAAATAGCGGACACCCGGGAGCAAATTCAAGCGCTCGACGGACTGGGCCAGCGCCTCCACCAGCGCGCTGCCCTTGAAATGAAGCCGCTGGTCGACAAGCATCAAGCCCACCGTGCCGACACCGTGCGGCTGCTTGACCGTATGTTTCGCAACCATAAGTTCAATAAAACCGAGACCAAAAAGCTCCGCCACCTCATCGCCGAGATGAGTTATGAACTGGCGGACGCAGGCTTCGAGGATTTGAAAGAAATTTACAATTTCCACAGCCCGGATCAAGATTTTGACACGGTCAATGCCGATGCGGAAGAGATGACGACGGCCATGATGAAGGAGATGTTAGGCAACATGTACGACATAGAATTCGACGAGGATGCGGACGTGGACACGCCTGAAAAACTCAAGGCCTATATCGCCGAAAAAATGGCCGAGCGCGAGGCAGCCGAAGAAAAAAGAACTAGTGAAACCACGTCCCGCAAAGCCGAAAAACCCAAGACTGCCCAGCAACTCAAAGCCGAAGCCAAACGGGCTGCTCAGGAGGAAAAACGAAAGCAAGAGGAAAAGAAAATCTCCCAGACGGTCAGAGAGGTGTACATGGACTTGGTGAAGGCTTTCCACCCAGACCGCGAGCCGGATGAGGTCGAAAAAATCCGAAAAACGGCCATTTTACA